>DAIRFM010000061.1:0-8236 GCA_036795025.1 Burkholderiales bacterium
GTCCACGCCGGCGGAGCGTGCGGAAAGCGAGTTCCGCAAGGCGACCGGGCTGCTCAATCAGGGCCGGGTAGCCGAAGCGATCGACGGTTACAAGTCGACCCTGCAGCAGGACGCCGGGCACGCCGCAGCGCGCCAGGCTCTGGTCGGGCTGCTGCTGGAGAGTCGGCGCATCGACGAAGCGCAGCAGTTCCTGCAGGAAGGCTTGAGCCTCAATCCGGATCGATCGGCCTATGCGATGCTGTTGGCGCGCATTCAAGTGGAGCGCGGAGATCTGCAGGGAGCGCACGATCTGTTGAGCAAGCACGCGGGCAGCGCGGCGAACGATGCCGATTACCACGCCTTCGATGCGGCTGTGCTGCAGCGCCTCGGGCGCCACAAGGAGGCTGTTTCAGGGTACCAGGCGGCGCTCAGGCTCGCGCCCCGCGCCGGCCTGTGGTGGATGGGCATGGGCATTTCCTTGCAGGCCGATAACCGCAGCGCGGAGGCGCTGGACGCCTTCAAGCGCGCGAAGTCCGCGGGCGGCCTCAGCCCGGATCTGCTCGCCTTCGTCGATCAGCGCATGAAACAACTGCAATAGACGGGGCATGCAGGATCGCTACCAGGAAATCTATCAGGGCTACAGGTGGGAGGTGCCGCAGCGCTTCAACATGGCCTGGGCTTGCTGCGGCCGGCATGCGGTTGACCGCCACCGCTTCGCCCTCTACTGGGAGGACGAGGGCGGCGCCACCGCGGCCTACACCTATTGGGACCTTCAGCAGCAGGCAAATCGCCTGTCCAATGCGCTTGCCGCGCTGGGGGTGAAGCGCGGCGATCGCATCGGCATCATTCTGCCGCAGCGTCCCGAGACCGTCATCGCCCACATCGCCTGCTACCAGATGGGAGTAGTGGCGATGCCGCTGTCGGTCCTGTTCGGGCCGGACGCGCTCGAATACCGGCTGCAGAACAGCGAAACCATCGTCGCCGTGGTCGATACGGCGTCGCTGCCCAATCTGTGGCAGATTCGCGACCGGTTGCCCGCGCTGAAGCATGTGATCGGCGTCGACGGCGCGCGCGAGTCGGGCACGATTTCCTGGGAGACGCTGCTGGCTAAGGCGTCGCGCAAGTTCGATTGCGTCGATACCCCGGCGGAAGAACCGGCGCTGCTCGTCTACACCAGCGGCACCACCGGTCCGCCCAAGGGAGCGCTGAAGCCGCAGCGCGTATTGATCGGCAACCTGCCGGGGTTCTCGCACTCGCACGATATTTTTCCGCAGGCGGGCGATCTGTTCTGGTCGCCGGCCGACTGGGCCTGGACCGGCGGCCTGATGGATGCGCTGCTGCCGACCCTGTACCACGGCTATCCTATCCTCGGCTACCGCGGCCGCTTCGATCCGGAAAAGGCCTTCCATCTGATCGAGAAATACGCGGTAAGAAACACTTTCCTGTTTCCGACCGCGCTGAAAATGATGATGAAGGCGGTGCCTGCGCCGAGGCAGCGCTTCGAGGTGACGCTGCGCTCCATCATGAGCGCCGGCGAGTCCGTGGGCGAGACCGTGTTCGCCTGGAGCCGGGAAATGCTCGGCGTCACCATCAACGAAATGTTCGGCCAGACGGAAATCAATTACATCGTCGGCAATTCGCACACCTTGTGGCCGGCCAAGCCGGGCTCGATCGGACGGCCTTACCCGGGGCACAAGGTCGGCGTCGTCGACGACGCGGGCCATGAAGTCGAGGTGGGTGCGGTGGGCGAGGTGGCGGTGCACCGCACCGATATCCACGGCACGCCCGACCCGGTGTTTTTCCTCGAATACTGGAAGAACCCGGAGGCGACGCAGAACAAATACACCGGACGCTGGTGCCGCACCGGCGACCTGGCGAAAAAGGACGAAGACGGTTACCTCTGGTACCAAGGCCGCGCCGACGACGTGTTCAAGAGCGCGGGTTACCGCATCGGGCCTTCCGAAATCGAGAACTGCCTGCTGAAGCATGCGGCCGTCGCCAACGCCGCGGTGGTGGGCAGCCCCGATCCGGAGCGCACCAACATCGTCAAGGCTTTCATCGTGCTCACGCCCGGACACCAGCCTTCCGCCGCGCTGGAAGCGGAGTTGCAGGCGCATGTGCGCGGCATGCTCGCGCCCTACGAATATCCGAAGGAATTCGAGTTCATCGATGCGCTGCCCATGACCACCACCGGCAAGGTGCAGCGGCGCGTGCTGCGGATGCGGGAAGAGGAGCGCAAGAAGGCGGCGGCGGGAAAGAAATAAACGATCTGAATTGTGCCAGAATTGCCGTTGCCGCTCATTTTCCGCGAGAGACGACCGATGAAACTGTATACCTTCTTCCGTTCTTCCGCCGCGTTCCGCATGCGCATCGCGCTCAACTGCAAGGGCCTCGCCTACGAGCCGCAGGTGGTCAGTCTGCCCAAGGGCGAACACAAACTCGCGGGCTATCTGGCGGTGCATCCGCAGGGCCTGGTGCCGGCCCTGGAAGACGGAGGCAAGATCTTCGTGCAATCGCTGGCGATGATGGAATATCTGGAGGAGACCCATCCACAGCCGCCGCTGCTGCCCGCGAGCGCCGAGGACCGCGCCTACGTGCGCGCGGTGGCGCAGATCATCGCCTGCGAGATCCATCCCCTCAACAACCTGCGCACGCTGCGTTATGTGAAGAAAAGCTATCGCCTCGACGACGAAGGCGTCAACGTCTGGTACCGTCACTGGATTGCCGAAGGTCTCACCGGACTCGAGGTTTTTCTTGCCAGCTCGAAAAAATCCGGAAAATACTGCTATCGCGACCAGGTCACCATCGCCGACTGCTGCCTGGTGCCGCAGGTGTTCAATGCGCAGCGCTACCAGTGCGACCTGGCGCCGTATCCGACCATCATGAGAATTTTCGAAGCATGCATGAAACTGGATGCGTTCATCGACGCGCAGCCGAGCCGGCAGCCCGATGCCGCGTAGCGTTGCCGCAGGAGAGAAATCGGTGGTGCCCCGAAGACGAATCGAACGTCCGACCTGCCCCTTAGGAGGGGGCCGCTCTATCCACTGAGCTACCGGGGCGAGAGGCGCAATTCTATACGAAATCGGTCGCTCGTTCGCTGAGTATCCGGCGCAATCCGGTTCCTGCCGCGCGCCCGCTCTAGAGAACCAGTTTCGATCCCTCGGCCGGGGCATCGCACTCCACATTGGAGCCCAGGCGGGAGAGGGCTTCCCTGGCCTCTTTCAGCTTGAGATCGATATCGTCGTCGCTCTGGTCCGGGTCGTGATGAAACAGGTGCAGCCGCTTGACCTTTGCTCTCGCCGCGAGATCCGCGACCTCGCTCACGCAGGAGTGGCCCCAGTCGACTTTCGCCGGATACTCGTGGTCGCGGTAGGTGGTGTCGGTGATGAGCAAGTCCGCGCCGCGCACGAAGTTCGCCAGCCGCTCGACATAGGCCAGGTCGTAGCGGGGGTCGGTGCGGAGATAGAGTTCGTTGTCGGTGATGTAGCAGACAGACCGGCCATGGCAGGTGAGCCGGTAGCCGAGGCAATAGCCGGGATGCTTGAGCAGGATCGTATCGATCCTGACCGAACCGAAAGTCAGGGTTTCCTCGCGCAGGTCGCGGAACACGAGTCGTGCCCCGAATTCCCGGATCGTGACCGGGAAATACACGCTCTCCATCTGGGCCGCGATCGCGCGCTCTATGGTGAGATCGCCCTGGTAGGGGCCGAACACCTCGATCTGATTGCCGCGGACGTACAGCGGCCCGAAGAAGGGGATGGTGTTGATGTGATCCCAGTGCGTGTGCGAGATGAACACCCGCGCCGACAGCCGCTGCACCTTCGACGCCGCGAGGTGATCGGACAGTTGTTTGATGCCGGTGCCGCAGTCGAAGACATACAGCGGTTCGCCGCTGATCTCCACGCTGACGCAGGGCGTGTTGCCGCCGTAGCGCAGCGAACCCGGCCCCGGCACGGGAAGGGTTCCGTGTACGCCCCAGTAGCTCACCGTCACCTTGTCGGACAGGATCTCGGCGATCAGGCGCAGCAGGGACTCCCGCTGGATTGGCTTGACGATGTACCCGTTCGCCCCGAGTTCCTTCGCGCGGCGGCGGTCAAAATCGTAGGATTTCGACGAACACATGATGATCTTGATCGCGGCGAGATCCGGCCTGCTGCGGATCTCCCGACAGAGTTCGAAGCCATCCATTTCCGGCATGATGACGTCGCTGATGACGACGTCAGGCCGGTCCACCGGGATTTCCCGCAGCGCCTGCAAGCTGGAGTCGTAGGACTTCACGCTGTGCCCGCCTTCCTCGAGCACCGCCTGCATGAGTTTGAGGATGATGGGATCGTCGTCTACGATCAGAAACTTCATGGCTTGTTCTCAGCTTTCGTTCAGGGTGCCAGCCGGTATGCCCTGGGTGCTTCCCGCGAAAATTCGCGCGCACGTGGCATCGTACCCCAGGATGTGCCGCTATGGTAAGTCCCCGCGTTCCGTGTTTGCATTGATAAATCGAGGCAAAGCTGGTAGCTTGCCTGTCTCGCTCAGGGACAGACGGCGACGCCCGATGACGCAATGACAACCAATAATATGCAACCAGCGTCCGCGCAGGCCATTCTCGATCCGGAAGTGACAGAAAACCGCACCGGGGATGGCGTACCGGCGGCGGCGCTGTCGGGCGCGTGGGACATCCGCGCGCTCGAATCGCGCGCCAGATTGCTCAACAGGCAGTTGCGGTTGCTTTCGGCCGATTCCGGCAGGCATTGGGACCTCTCGCGCATCCAGCGCCTGGACCACATCGGCGCATTGCTCATCTGGCAGGCGTGGGGCAAGCGCCGGCCAAGCCAGCTCGCGCTCGTGCCGGAGCACGAAGTGTTTTTTTCCAATCTCGACTCCGCCGCGGGCGCGGCGCCCAGGGTGCCGTTCGATCCTTTGCGCCTGGTGCGCGCTCTGGGGGCGGGGCTGCTGCTTGCACACGAGCATCTGATTGGCATGGTGCAGCTGATCGGACAGATTCTGATCGACTCGTTCGACCTGATACGCCATCCGCTGCGCGGTCCCTGGCGCGAGATTTCCGCCAGCGTGTTCCGCGTTGGCACGCAGGCGCTCGGTATCACTGCGCTGGTGGGTTTTCTCATTGGCGTGGTGCTGTCCTATCTCTCGGCCGAGCAGTTGAAAGCGTTCGGCGCCAATATCTTTATCATCAACCTTCTCGGCATGGGCATCATCCGCGAGCTTGGTCCGGTGATCGCTGCGGTGTTGGTGGCCGGGCGCTCGGGCTCGGCTATCACGGCGCAGCTGGGGGTGATGCGGGTCACCGAGGAGCTGGATGCGCTTTCGGTGATGGGCATTCCTCACACGGTACGCCTGATCCTGCCCAAGATCGTGGCGCTGGCGATTGCGATGCCGCTGTTGATTCTGTGGACCTCGGGCATCGCCTTGATCGGCGGCGCGATAGCCGCCAGCACCCAGCTGGGTATCAGCGTGAATTCCTTTATGAGCGGCCTGCCTGGGGCGGTGCCGACGGTCAATATCTGGCTGGCGATGGGCAAGGGCGTCGTGTTCGGCGCGCTGATCGCCCTGGTCGCCTGCCACTTCGGCCTGCGCGTGCAGCCCAACACCGAGAGCCTCGGCATAGGGACCACCAACTCGGTGGTCACTTCGATTACCGCGGTGATCATCGCCGATGCCATTTTCGCCGTTATTTTTTCCGACGTCGGCATTTCACTCTCATGAGCCCGATCATTGAAGTCGCCGGGCTGTGGACGCAGTTCGGCGATCATATAGTGCACAAGGACCTGAACCTCACGGTGATGCCGGGCGAGGTCGTGTCGCTGGTGGGTGGTTCGGGCAGTGGCAAGACCACACTGATGCGGCAGATACTGGGTCTGGAGCAGCCGGCACGCGGGACGGTCAAGGTATTCGGCATTCCCTTGCATGGATCGAGTACCCAGCTGGTGCAGAAAATCCGCAAGCGCTGGGGCGTGCTGTTCCAGCAAGGGGCGCTCTACAGTGCGCTGTCGGTGTACGACAACATCGCGCTGCCCTTGCGCGAGCTGCGCGCGTTCGACGAGGACTTCATCCACGACATGGTGATGCTCAAGCTCGACATGGTCGATATCGAGCGCCGCCACGCGGCGAAAATGCCGGCCGACCTTTCCGGCGGCATGATAAAGCGCATTGCGCTGGCCCGGGCGCTGGTGCTGGAGCCCGAACTCGTGTTTCTGGACGAACCGACCGCGGGACTCGACCCGGACCGCAGCGAGAGCTTCGTCAAGCTGATCCGCTCCCTGCACCAGAAACTCAACCTGACCGTGGTCATGGTGACGCACGACCTGGACACGCTGGTGTCTCTGTCGGACAAGATCGCGGTGCTGGCCGAGCAGAAGCTCATCGTCTATGGCACGCTCAGGGAGGCGATCGCGGTCGAGCACCCGTTCATAGTCAACTTCTTCCTCGGCGCGCGCGGCTTGCGCGCGCTGTCGGCGGTGGGTGCTTCAGTTAAACTAAGCGGCAAAAATTAGAGGGAGGTTGTCATGGAAAATCGCGCGCATGCCCTTGCGGCAGGACTATTCGCACTGCTGCTGGGAGCGGCGCTGGCGGCCGTGGCCTTGTGGTTCAGCAAGGACGATCTGAAGCTGATTCCCTACGTCATGACCACGTTGAGCTCGGTGACCGGGTTGAAGGTCGAGGCGCCGGTGCGCTACCGTGGCGTGGACGTGGGCAAGGTCGACGAAATCGCCATCGATTCGGCGAATAACGGCCGCGTGCGGATCCGCATCGGCGTGCGCGAGGGCACGCCCATCACCAAGAGCACTTACGCCCAGCTCGGCTACCAGGGCATAACCGGCCTCGCCTATGTGCTGCTTGGCGACGACGGCAAGTCCAGGGAAGCGCTGCAAAGCGGATCAGAGGAGATCGCGGTCATTCGCATGAAACCCTCGCTGATGGACGATGGCGAAAACCTGTTTGGCTCGATCATCGAGATCACAGATAAAGTCAACCAATTGCTCGCCGAGGAAAACCAGGGACGCGTGCGGCGCACGCTCGCCGGCCTGGAGGAGGTGACGCAGCGCGCGAGCGCGGTGACGAAGAAGCTGGAGCCGAGTCTGGAGGCCATGCCCGGGCTGATAACCGAGGCGAAGAGCATGGCCGCGGATGCGCGTGCCAGCTTAAGGAAAACCGACGAGCTCATAGGCAGCGTCAACGGCCTGGCGCTCAAGCTTGACCAGCGCGTGGACACGCTCACTCACGCGGTCGCCAGTGTCGAGGAAGTCGGGGTCACGGCGCGCGCGGTGGGCGAGGAGACGATGCCGCGCATGCATGTGCTCATCGACGATGTGTCAAAGGAGACACGTACGCTCGGTCGCGTCATCAATACTCTGGGCGACAATCCGCAGAGCATCGTATTCGGTATGCCGCCGGGCAGACCCGGCCCGGGCGAGCCCGGTTTTGCGGGAGGACGATAATGTTGCGCGCCGCTTTGCTGCTGTCACTTGCCGTGCTCGCCGGTTGCGCCATCCCGCAAGCGCGCGATGGCATCGCCAGCTATGACTTCGGCCTGCCGCGCTCGGACACGGAGGCCAATCCGCGCCTTCAGCACGATCTCGTGGTCGCCGCGTTGACTGCGCCGGCGTGGATGGACAATGCCGGCATTTACTACCGCTTGGCCTATCAGGACGCAACCCGGCCGCAGGCCTATGCCCAGAGCCGCTGGGTGATGCCGCCTGCGGCGCTGCTCGGGCAAAGGCTGCGCGCGAGCATCGCCCGCGCGAACAAGGCGGCGGTATTCACGCCTGCCGACGGCGTGCGCGCCGACTATACGCTGCGGCTGGAGTTGGAAGAGTTCAGCCAGGTGTTCGATGCGGCGGACAAGAGCCGCGCCGTGGTGCGGCTGCGAGCCAGCCTGATCCGCAACCGCGGCGTCGTGGCGCAACAAGGCTTCAGCATCGAGCGCGCTTCGGCCACGCCCAATGCCGAGGGCGGGGTGCAGGCGCTGATTGCGGCGAGCGACGAAGCTGGCAACAGCCTGATCGACTGGCTGGCTGTAAATATGAAAAAGTGATGGGGCCGCTCAAGTATGTCTATCTCCCCATCTCGCCCATCGAAATAGCCGGCCCAAGGAAGGCGGAACCGATATGATCAAGAGTCTGGATCACCTGGTGTTGACCACGCGCGATGCCGAGAAATGCATCGATTTCTATACCCGCGGCCTGGGGCTGAAACTGGAAACCTTCGGCCAGGGGCGCAAGGCGCTGCGTTTCGGCGAGCAGAA
>DAIRFM010000062.1:0-8195 GCA_036795025.1 Burkholderiales bacterium
CCGCGCGCAAGGCGCCCGGCGTGCTGGCGGTACTGATCGGCGCGGACGCCGCCGCGGATGGCCTGGGCGACATCCCGTGCCTAGTCCCGGTAACCAACATCGACGGCACGCCGCGCGCCGACACGCCGCGGCCGGTGCTGGCAAGGAAGCGCGTGCGCCACGTGGGCGATCCGGTCGCGCTGGTCGTGGCCGAGACCCTGGCGCAGGCGAAGGATGCGGCCGAACTGATCGAGATCGAGTACGAGCCGCTGCCGGCCGTGGTGGACACCCGCGGCGCGACGCAGCCCGGGGCGCCGCGCGCCTGGGACCACATCGCGGACAACCTTTGCTTCGACATCGGCGCCGGGACGGACAAGGCGGACGTGGACGCCGCCATCGCGCGCGCCGCCCACGTCACCCGGCTCGAGCTCATCAACAACCGCGTCATCGCCAATCCGATCGAGCCGCGAGCGGCGCTGGCGGATTTCGATCGCGTGAGCGGGCGCTCGACCCTCTACACCCCGAGCCAGGGGCCGCACGTCATTCACGGCCAGTTGGCCGAGGCCGTGCTGAAAATTGGCAAGGAAAAGCTGCGTGTGATCTCGGGCAATGTCGGCGGCGCCTTCGGCATGAAAATCTTCCTGCACCCGGAGCAGCCGCTGGTCGTCTGGGCCTCGCGCAGGCTGAAACGCGCGGTGCGCTGGACCGCCGATCGCAGCGAGGGCTTCGTGTCCGATGTGCAGGGCCGCGACAACTATTCCATCGCCGAGCTCGCGCTGGATGAAGGCGGACACTTCCTCGCGCTGCGCGTGACCACCCATGCGAACATGGGCGCTTACCTGTCGAACTATGCGCCCTACATCCCGCAACTGGCGGTGCCCATGCTCTCGGGCGTGTACCGCATTCCGGCGATCTACGCCAACATCAGGGGCGTGGTCAGCAACACCGTGCCGGTGGACGCGTACCGCGGCGCCGGCCGCCCCGAGGCCATCTATCTGGTCGAGCGCATCGTCGATCTGGCGGCGCGCGAACTGGGATTTGCGCCGGATGAGCTGCGCCGGCGCAATTTCATCAAACCCGCCGACATGCCCTATCAGACTCCGGTCGAGAGCCGCTACGACTCGGGCGACTTCGCCGCGGTGATGGCCCGCGCCATGGAGAAAGCCGACTGGGCGGGCTTCGCCGCGCGGCGCGAGAAGTCCAAGGCGCAGGGCAAGCTGCGCGGCATCGGCATGGCCATGTACATCGAGCGCTGCGGCGGCGGCAACGGCGACACGGTCATCCTCAAGGTTGATCCGGCCGGCAGCGTGACGCTGATTTCCGGCATGCAGGACAACGGCCAGGGGCACATCACCACTTTCGTGCAGCTGCTGTCGGACAAGCTCGGGCTGGACGCGAGTCATATCCGCGTGGTGCAGGGCGATACCGATGTCGTGCCTTCGGGCTTGACCGGCGGCTCCCGCTTTCTCGCCATCGGCGGCATCGCCGCCATGAGCGCCGCAGACGAGGTGATCGACCAGGGCAAGGACGCCGCGGCGGGCCTGCTCGAGGCGGCCGCGTCCGACATCGAATATGGGGACGGCGAATATCGCATCGCCGGCACCGACCGCGCGGTGTCGCTGTTCGAGGTGGCGAAGGTCACCCAGGGGCTGGAGGCCACGCACACGCGCGCGCCCGAAGCCTTCACCTATCCCAACGGCTGCCACATCTGCGAACTCGAAGTCGATACCGATACCGGCGAGGCGCGTATCGCGCGCTACAGCATCGTCGATGACTTCGGCCGCGCGATCAATCCGCTGCTGCTCGAAGGCCAGGTGCACGGCGGCACGGTGCAGGGCATAGGGCAGGCGCTGCTCGAACTCGGGCTCTACGATGCGGAGTCGGGGCAATTGCTCACTGGCTCATTCATGGACTACACAATGCCGCGCGCCGACGATGTGCCGACGTTCGACTGCGGTTTCCACCACGTGCCTTGCACCACCAATCCGCTCGGGGTGAAGGGCGCGGGCGAGGCCGGCGCGGTCGGCGCGCCGCCGGCGGTGATCAACGCTATCGTCGATGCAATGAATCCGCTGACCGGGCTCAAGCATATCGACATGCCAGCGACGCGCGAGAAGCTGTGGCGCGCGCTGCGCACCGCTGCCTAGCCGTAGATGATTTCATCCGCTGCGTCCGCCTCGGGGGCGTCGGCCGCGTAGTCGCGCTCGCCACGGCCGGCGCGGGTTGCAGCCGCCTCGCGGTACCACTCGTGGGCGACTATGGTCGCCATGACCTCGTTGGTGCCGGTCCAGATGGACGCGAGCCGAATGTCGCGATAGATGCGCTCCAGCGGCAATACATTGGTATAACCGATGCCGCCCACGACTTGCATCGAATTGTGCACCACCTTCTGGCACGACTCGGTGACGAACTTCTTGGTCTCGGAGACCATGCGCCGCACCCGGTTCATTTCCATTCCGCCGTCCACCGCGCGCGCGGTGGCATAGACGAGCGAGCGGCAGGCATCGAGCAGCATCGCCCCCTCGGCCACCTGAAAACTCACGCCCTGGAATCGGTTGATGGTCTCGCCGAAGGCCTTGCGCTTCGATGTATAGCGGGTGGCAATGTCCAAAGCGGAACGCGCGGGGCCGATGGTCATGGCGGCGGTTCCCAGGCGCTCCGGGATCATCATGGTGGTGAATACCGGGTAGGCGCCGTTCACTTCGCCGACGACGTTTTCTCGCGGAATCCTCACGTCCTTGAACACCAGCCGGCCGGTGCCGCCGCCGCGGCATCCCATCAGGCCATAGAGGTATTTGACTTCCACGCCGGGGCCGCGATCGACGATGAAGCAGGTGATGCGCTTTTGCGGCGCGGCAGCCGGATCCGGATCGGTGCGGGCGTAGACCAGAAAATAGTCGGCGCCTTCCGCGCCGACGATGAAGCGCTTCTGGCCGTTCAGCAGGAAGTAATCGCCCCTGTCCTCGGCCGTCGAAGTGGCGCCGAAAAAGTCGGACCCGCCGCGCGGTTCGGTGAGGCATTCGGCGGCGAAAATGTCGCCTCGGAGCAGAGGCTTGACGTAACGCTCCTTCTGCGCATCGGTGCCATGCAGGACGATCGCGTCGCAGACCAGATCCGCGCCCACGCCGAAGACGCAGGCGAGTTCGTAGCTCAGGCTGCCGATCTCCTCGCTGACCGCGCAGGAAGCCACCCAATCCAGTCCTTTGCCGCCCCACTTGACCGGGTGGCGCACGCCCAAGAGGTTGCGCCGTCCGGCCTCCCGCAGCCACTCTTTCGGGAAACGCACTTTGTCATTGTCCATGTCCAGGATCAGCTGGCGCGGCGTCGATTTCACGAATTCGCGCGCTGCATCCCGAACGCGGCGTTGTTCCTCAGTCAACAGATGGTCGAACATGGCGCCCTCGTCGCTAGGTTAAAGCTGGTTTAGGGGCAGTATAAATCTATTCGCGCGCCGGCACGTCTGACTCGGCGAGGTTTGGCGCGTGGCTGCCTTCGGTGTGATCACGTTTGATGCGGCGCATTGACAAAGCCGATCCCGGCGCCTAGAGTCAGATCAATCCGACCGGGAGAGCGCCGCCGTTGCAGGGCGGCCGCCGAAGGCGCAATACCCAGAAACTCTCAGGCAAAAGGACCGGTCGAGCGGAAGCGATGCTTCCGTCACTCTGGAGAGCAGCCGCCGAATGGGCGGCCACCGAAGGGGCCGCAGCCGATTATCATCAGGCTGTAATCTCTCAGGTATCAAGGACAGAGGGGTAACGTTGACCGAAAGGCCGGCGTTGCCCCTTTTTCATTGCTACCGAGGCAAACGTGCTCAAGACTACTCCGCTCAACGCCGCTCACCGTGCCTTGGGTGCGCGCATGGTCGATTTCGGCGGCTGGGACATGCCGCTCAATTACGGCTCCCAGATCGAGGAACATCACGCGGTGCGGCGCGACGCCGGAATGTTCGATGTCTCGCACATGCTGGTGATCGACTTGCACGGTGCCGGCGCGCGCGGTTTTCTGCGCCGCATCCTGGCCAACAACGCCGACAAGCTGCAGGACCCGGGCCGCGCGCTCTATTCCTGCATGCTCAACGACGAGGGCGGCGTGATCGACGACCTGATCGCCTATTTTTTTTCCGACGAGTTGTTTCGCCTGGTGGTGAATGCGGGCAGGGCGGACAAGGACCTCGCGTGGCTCGAGTCGCAGAGGCTGCGCCTCGATGCCACGCTCGAACTGCGGCCGCGCCGCGATCTCGCCATGATCGCGGTGCAGGGCCCGCGCGCGCGCGAACGGGTGTGGCAGGCGCTGCCCGAGACGCGCGCGGCCACCGAAGCGATGCGATCCTTTCATGGCGCGCAGCTCGGCGAGTTGATGCTGGCGCGCACCGGCTACACCGGAGAGGACGGCTTCGAACTCATGCTGCCGGCCGCTCGCGCCGAAACGCTGTGGAGCGCGCTCATCGGCGCCGGCGTGAAGCCCTGCGGCCTGGGCGCGCGCGACACGCTGCGCCTGGAAGCCGGCATGAATCTATGGGGCCAGGACATGGACGAGAGCATGTCGCCTCTGGATGCGGGGCTCGCCTGGACTGTCGATCTGGATGGCGCGCGCGATTTCGTCGGCAAGGCGGCGCTGCTCGCGCATCCGCAGAGCCGGCAGTTGGTCGGTCTCGTGCTCGCGGATAAAGGCGGCGTGCTGCGTGGCCACCAGAAAGTGGCCACGCCGGAAGGAGAGGGCGTGGTCACCAGCGGCACGTTCTCGCCGTCTCTGGGCCGCTCGATCGCGCTGGCCCGCATCCCCTTGGGCGTGGAGGTCGGTGCGCTGGTGCAGGTGTCCGTGCGCGACAAGCAGCTCGCGGCGAAGGTGGTGAAGCCGCCTTTCGTTCGCAACGGCCGAATCTTAGAGGCCGTTTCAGAATTACTGAAACGGCCTCTGAATTAGGGGAGCATGAGGGGAGGTATCCCCTCATTTCGTAATCAGCTCTTGGTCAATTAACGTTGAAAGAAAAACCATGAAAACCCCGGAACACCTGAAGTACACGGAAACGCACGAGTGGATCGGAACCGAAGCCGACGGCACGCTCGCGATGGGGATCACGGACCACGCGCAGGAAGTGCTGGGCGACATCGTGTTTCTCGAACTGCCGCCGATCGGGAAGCGGTTTGCGCAAGGCGAGGCGTGCGCTGTGATCGAATCGGTGAAAGCCGCTTCCGACATCTACATGCCGGTGGCCGGGGAAGTCGTGGCCGCCAACGACGCTCTGGTGCAATCGCCGGAGCGGATCAACGCCGATGCCTACGGCGCCTGGATGTTCAGGATCAAACCCGACAACGCCGGCGACATCGGCAGCCTGATGGACGCCGCCGCCTACGCCGGCCACGCCGCGAAATGACGGGGGGCGCCATGCAAGACACACTGACGCAGGCCGCGGCGACGCCGCCGCGCGCATCGCTGGCCGAGCTGGAGCAGCGCGACGCATTCGCGCGGCGCCACATCGGCCCGGATGCCGGGGAGCAGGCGGCAATGCTTGCGGTACTTGGCTATCCGACGCGCGCTGCGTTGATCGACGCCATTGTCCCGGCCGGGATTCGCAACCAGGAGGCGCTCGAGATAGGAGACGCCCGCAGCGAAGCCGGCGCGCTCGCCGAACTCAAGAACATTGCCGCGCAGAACCGGGTATTGCGATCGTTCATCGGTCAGGGCTATTACGACACCGAGCTGCCCGGCGTGATCCTGCGCAACCTGCTCGAGAGTCCCGCCTGGTACACGGCTTACACGCCCTACCAGCCGGAAATCTCGCAGGGCCGGCTGGAAGCGCTGATCAATTTCCAGACCATGGTCTGCGATCTCACCGGCATGGCGATCGCCAACGCTTCCATGCTCGACGAAGGCACCGCGGCGGCTGAAGCGATGACGCTGTGCCGGCGCAGCGGGAAGAATCCGAGCCGGATTTTCTATGTCGCCGACTCCGTGCTGCCGCAGAGCATAGACGTGGTGCGCACGCGCGCCGAGCCGTTCGCGATCGAGGTGAAGATCGGACCGGCCGCAGCCGCGGCGACGGCCGATTGTTTCGGCGTGCTGCTGCAATATCCCGCGGCCAACGGCGATGTCGACGACCATCGCGCCCTGGTGCAGGCGGTGCATGCCCGCGGCGGCCTGGTCGTGGTCGCCGCCGATCTGCTCGCGCTCACGCTGCTCGCCCCGCCGGGAGAGTGGGACGCCGATGTGGTGGTAGGCTCGGCGCAGCGCTTCGGCGTGCCGCTCGCGTTCGGCGGGCCGCACGCGGCCTACTTCGCGACCAGGGAGGAGCTCAAGCGCAACATGCCCGGACGCCTGGTGGGAGCGACGCTGGACAGCCAGGGTAATCCGGCCTATCGGCTCGCCCTGCAGACGCGCGAGCAACACATTCGGCGCGAGAAGGCGACCAGCAACATCTGCACGGCGCAGGTGCTGCTGGCGGTGATCGCGAGCATGTATGCGGTGTATCACGGCCCGCGCGGCCTGACGCGCATCGCGCAGCGCATCCATCGCCTTACCGGTGTGCTGGCCGCAGGCCTGAAGCAAATGGGCGTAGTCATCGAGAACGCATCCTGGTTCGACACGCTCACCATCATTGCCGCAGCAGGCGCGGCGGCGGCCCATACCAAGGCGGAAGCCCTAGGCGTCAACCTGCGCCGGATCGACGACCGGCGCGTCGGCGTATCGCTCGACGAAACCAGCACACGCGCGGAGGTGCTGCTGCTGTGGCGAATCCTCGCGCCTGCCGGCGCTGCGGTGCCCGATTTCGACGCGATCGAGCAGGACGTGGGAGATGCCTATCCACCCGCTCTCAGGCGCAGCAGCGGCTTCCTGACCCATCCGGTATTCAACCGGCATCACTCCGAAACCGGGATGCTGCGCTATCTGAGACAGCTCGCGGACCGGGACCTCGCGCTCGACCGTAGCATGATCCCGCTGGGTTCCTGCACCATGAAGCTGAACGCGACCAGCGAGATGATTCCCATCGGCTGGCCCGAGTTCGCGCGCATCCATCCGTTTGCGCCCTCGGCGCAGACCGCCGGCTATCGTGAACTGATCTCTGACTTGGAGCGCATGCTGTGCGCGATCACCGGGTATGCCGCAGTATCGCTGCAGCCCAACGCCGGATCGCAGGGCGAGTACGCCGGGATGCTCGTGATCCGCGCCTGGCACCGTTCGCGCGGCGAGCGCCAGCGCAATGTGTGCCTCATTCCGGCTTCGGCGCACGGCACCAATCCGGCCTCCGCCCATATGGCGGGCATGCAGGTGGTGGTCGTCGCCTGCGATGCCGGCGGCAATGTGGATCTCGCCGATTTGCGCGCCAAGGCGGCGCTGCACAGCCGCAACCTGGCCGCGATCATGGTCACCTATCCTTCCACCCACGGCGTGTTCGAGGCAGGCATCACCGAAATCTGCGACATCGTGCATGGTCACGGTGGCCAGGTGTACATCGACGGCGCCAACCTGAACGCCATGGTCGGCCTGTGCGCGCCGGGGCGCTTCGGCGGCGACCTGTCGCATCTGAACCTGCACAAGACCTTCTGCATTCCGCACGGCGGCGGCGGGCCCGGCGTGGGCCCGTTGGCGGTGGCGGCGCATCTCGCTCCCTTCCTGCCGGGACACCGCGAGATGCCGGCCGGCGCGCAGAGCATCGGCGCCGTGGCGGCCGCGCCCTACGGCAGCGCCGGCATCCTGCCGATCTCCTGGATGTACCTCACCCTGCTCGGGCGCGAGGGACTGCGCGCGGCGAGCGAAGTGGCGATCCTGAATGCAAACTATGTCGCCAGGCGCCTGGCGCCGCACTATCCTGTGCTTTACAGCGGACCCGGCGGATTGGTCGCGCACGAGTGCATTCTCGATCTGCGGCCGCTGAAGGAGGCAAGCGGCATCGGCGTCGAAGACGTGGCCAAGCGGCTCATCGACTACGGCTTTCATGCACCAACCATGTCGTTCCCGGTTCCAGGCACGCTGATGGTCGAACCGACGGAAAGCGAGTCCAAGGCAGAACTCGATCGCTTCATCGATGCCATGATCGCCATACGCGAGGAAATCCGCGCGGTGGAGGAAGGCAGGCTGGACCGCGGCGACAATCCGCTCAAGCATGCGCCGCATACCGCCGCCATGGTGTCCGCGGACGAGTGGCGGCACGCTTATTCGCGCGAACTCGCGGCCTATCCCGTTCCTGGGCTGCGCACGCACAAGTACTGGCCGCCGGT
>DAIRFM010000063.1:0-8167 GCA_036795025.1 Burkholderiales bacterium
TGCACCAACACCAGATAGCGCTTGTCCATCTGCCCGGTGCGGATCAGTTCATGCATTGCCGTGAGCACCGAGCGCTTCTTGGCGAGCAGCAACAGGCCCGAGGTGTCGCGGTCGAGCCGATGCACGAGCTCGAGGAACTTCGCCTCGGGGCGCGCGGCGCGCAGCTGCTCGATCACGCCGTAGCTGATGCCGCTGCCGCCGTGCACCGCCAGGCCGGCGGGTTTGTTGGCGGCGATCAGGCCTTCGTCCTCATACAGCAGGGGGAGGTCGATTTTGGGCGGCTTGGATGGGGCCGCCCTGGCGCCCAGCCGCAAAGGCGGGATGCGCACCCGGTCGCCTTCCTGCAGGCGGTAGGTTGCGTCCACGCGCCCGCTGTTGATCCGCACTTCCCCGCTTCTCAAGATGCGGTAGATATGGCTCTTGGGTACGCCTTTGCACTCGCGCAGCAGGAAATTGTCGACGCGCTGGCCCGCGGTTTCAGAGCCAATATCCACCTGCCTCACGGAAACTTTACTTAAATCCTTCATTTTGCTTATAATGTTGTCACTGGCTCAGTCGCGGGACAGGGTTTGTTGCGTCGATATGACATTTTCAGACCTCAACACGTCCCCGGTTTTGCGGCCCAGAAGGCCGTAGCCCTGGGTAATGCGGTTAATATCGCTCACCGGAAGTAGCGAGAGTGTAATTGATTTGGCGCGCTGCAAGCAGCGGCAGATTACGACATCCGGTACGCGTACCGGAAACAAGTTCGACAGACCCAACCGATTCCCCTTCCACTCCTCTTATCCAAGACTGGAATGCATCGCTAAGCCCCTGAACATTTAGGCCTAGGTTTGTCCTGCCCGAGGTTTGTCCTGCCCATGCGCGCGCAGGAGCAATATTAAATGAAGCGCATGCTGTTTAACGCGACACAGGCCGAAGAACTCCGTGTCGCCATAGTCGATGGCCAGAAGCTGATTGACCTCGACATTGAATCGGCCTCGAAAGAGCAACGCAAGAGCAACATCTACAAGGGTGTCATCACCCGTGTCGAGCCCAGCCTGGAAGCTGCGTTCATCGACTACGGCACCGATCGTCACGGATTCCTCCCGTTCAAGGAAGTCGCCCGCGCCTATTTCAAGGCCGGCGTCGATGTCGGCCGCGCCCGCATCCAGGACGCACTCAAGGAAGGCCAGGAACTGATCGTCCAGGTGGAGAAGGACGAGCGCGGCAACAAGGGCGCCGCGCTCACCACCTTCATCAGCCTGGCCGGGCGTTACCTGGTGCTGATGCCCAACAATCCGCGCGGCGGCGGCGTGTCGCGCCGCGTCGAAGGTGAAGATCGCGAAGAATTGCGCGACACCATGGACCAACTCCCGGTCCCCCCCGGAATGAGCGTGATCGCGCGCACCGCGGGCATCGGCCGCTCGGTCGAGGAACTCGACTGGGACCTGAAATACCTGTTGCAGCTTTGGCACGCGATTGAGGAAGCCTCCACTACCCAGAAAGGCGCGTTCCTGATCTATCAGGAAGGCAGTCTCGTCATCCGCGCCATCCGCGACTATTTCCATCCCGAGATCGGCGAGATCCTGATCGACACCGATTCGATCTACGAGCAGGCGCAGCAGTTCATGGCGCATGTGATGCCGGATAACGTGAACCGGGTAAAGCGTTACCGCGACGATGTCCCCCTGTTTTCGCGCTTCCAGATCGAGCACCAGATCGAGACCGCCTACTCGCGCCAGGTGGACCTGCCCGCGGGCGGCGCAGTGGTCATCGACCACACCGAGGCGCTGGTGGCGATCGACGTCAACTCGGCGCGCTCCACGCGCGGCAGCGACATCGAGGAGACGGCGTTTCGCACCAATCTCGAGGCGGCCGAGGAGATCGCGCGCCAGCTACGCCTGCGCGACCTCGGCGGGCTGATCGTCATCGACTTCATCGACATGGAGTCGCAGCGCAACCAGCGCGACGTGGAGAACCGGCTGCGCGAGTCGCTGCACTTCGACCGCGCCCGGGTGCAGATGGGCAAGATCTCGCGCTTCGGCCTGATGGAACTTTCGCGTCAGCGTCTGCGCCCTTCCCTGGGCGAAGGCAGCACCATCACCTGCCCGCGCTGCAACGGCATCGGCCATATCCGCGGCATCGAATCCACCGCGCTGCACATCCTGCGCATCATCCAGGAAGAAGCGATGAAGGAAAACACCGCCGCCGTGCATGCCCAGATGCCGGTGGATGTGGCCACTTTCCTCCTCAACGAGAAGCGCACCGACATTCACAGCGTCGAGGCCCGGCTCAAGGTCAATGTGGTGCTGATACCGAACACGCATCTGGAAACGCCCCATTACCAGGTTTCGCGCCTGCGCCACGACGACCTCAATCAGGCCGAGCCCCTGCCCGCCAGCTATAACATGGTGCAGATGCCAACCGAAGAAGAGACCAAACCGCTCGCGAGCATGGAACCGAAAGCGCCGAGGCCGCAGGCCGCAGTGCAGGGCATCACCCCGGCCGAGCCGGCGCCTGTGTCCGCGCCCAAGCCGCCCAAACCGGCAGCGCAAGCCGCGCCGGGCATTATCTCCCGCATCATGGGCTGGTTGAAGGGCGAGGCGCCGAAAGCGAAAGTCGAACCGAGCAGCGGAATCCGCCCCTCCCGCCGCGAACCCAAGAGAGAGCTGCAGCGTGAGCGCGGCGAACGCGGTGGCCGCGGTGGCCGCGGCGGGCGCGATCGCCAGGTACGCGGTGGTCGCGAAGGCCGGCCGGCGCTAGGCGAGGTCAACAGGCCGGAGCAGCGCGAGCCGCGCCAGGATCGCGGCCGCGGCGAACGCCCGGAGCGCGAAGCGCGTCCGGAACAGGGAGCCCGTCCGGAACACGAGGCGCGCCCCGAGCGCGAAGCGCGTCCCGAGCGCGGTGATCGCCCACCACGCGAACCGCGCGAGCCACGTGCGCCGCGTACGCCGCGACCACAGCCGCAAGGCGAAACACAGCCGGGCGCAGAATCCAAGCCACAGGACGAACAACGCCCGGAAGGCGGCGGTGAATCCGGACGCAGCCGTGGCCGGCGCGGACGTGGTGGTCGGGGTGAACGCGGTGAACGTGGTGATCGCGGCGGCCGCGTGGAGCGCATGGATCCAGCCGAGCGAGAACGCGCGGAACAAGCAGAACACGCAGCTCGTGCAGAACGCGCCGAGCGTGGGGACCAAGCCCTGGACGAAATGCAGGCACCTGCGCCGCAAGCGGCGCCTGAGGCGCAGCATGCGATGTCGGAGGAACGGCTTGCCGCCCCCGTGCCTGCAGCGGCCGAGACTGTTCACGCCGTAGCGGCCGAAATGCCGGTTCCTGTCGTCGCTCCGGAACCCACGTTCCTACACGAGCCCACGTTCGTATCCGAGCCGGCAGCAGCGGCGCCGGCAGTTCATGCCGCACCAGCGCCGGTAGCGGTCCGTTCCGAGCCGACTCCGGCGCCCGTGCCTGCCGTCGACGTGGAGAAGGCGCTGCAGGACAGCGGCCTGGTGTTGATCCATACCGATCCGAGCAAGGTGAAGCTGGTCGAACCGGTGACCGAGCCACGATTCGTGCCGGCACAGCCGCGTCCCCGGCGTGCACCCCCTCCCGACACCGGGCCGTTGCAGATAGTGGAAACGAAGAAATAGCTTCGTTTCCACGCGGCAGCGCAAAGAACGCGAAGGACGATTAGCGCAAGTTCTTCGCCGGCTTTGCGCGGTTTCAAAATGAAGGGATACCTCTCCTCATGTCTTTGGGCGCCCAAATTGAATAGGCGATCATCGCCAGCTTCCGATCATGACTGCACCTGCATCTGCCACCCCTGACGAGCCGCTGCTCGCCGGCGTTACCGTTGTCGATTTCACCCGCGTACTCGCAGGCCCCTATTGCACGCGCATGCTCGCCGATCTCGGCGCGCGCGTGATCAAAATCGAACGCCCCGGCGAAGGCGACGAAATCCGCCATACCGTATTCCAGCTTGACCCCGGACGCACGGATCAGAGCACTTACTTCACGC
Source organism: Burkholderiales bacterium (assembly GCA_036795025.1). GTDB lineage: Bacteria > Pseudomonadota > Gammaproteobacteria > Burkholderiales > SG8-39 > 2-12-FULL-64-23. Next base: position 3,998 of record DAIRFM010000063.1, read on the forward strand.
GCCTGAACGCGGGCAAGGAAAGCATTGCGATCGATCTTGCCCATCCGCAGGCGCGCGATGTCGCGCTCGACCTGGTGCGCACCGCCGACGTCGTGGTCGAGAACTTCTCCCCCGGCGTGATGGCGCGCTACGGCCTGGACGCCGCCGCGCTGCGGGCATCGCACCCCGACCTCGTCTATTGCTCCATCTCCGGCTTCGGCCAGACCGGACCCTTGAGTTCGATGCAGGCCTATGCGCACCTGATCAACGCCATCTCCGGGATGATGGATCTCGACCGCGGCGACGAACCCAAACCGCGCGTGGCTTACCTGCAGGCAGCCGATGTGCTCGCCGGCGCGCATGCCTTCGGCGCCATCTGCGCGGCGCTGGTGCGGCGCGGACGCAGCGGGCGCGGAGCGTATCTCGATGTATCGATGCTGGAGTGCCTGGTGGCGGCGGATGACATGACTTACGCCGCGCTGCTGAATGGCGGTACGGTGCAGCGTCAGCCGCGTATTGGCATGGTGGTGCACCCTATCGGCGGGCGTTATGTGGCGGTGCAAAGCGCGGGCGCCCCGCATCTGTGGTCGCGCCTGTCGGCTCTGATCGGCCGCCCCGGGCTTGCGACCGACCCGCGCTTCGCCACGCCGATGGCGCGACGCACGAACTGGCCGGCTTTGCTGGAGATACTGCACGAATGGCTCGACGGCTTCAACAGCGTGGACGAGGCAGTCAAGACGCTTTCCGCCGCGCGCATTCCCGCGGTGCCCATGCTCTCGCCCGAGGAACTTGTCGTGCATCCACAGATGGCGGCGCGATCGGCTTTTCCGGAGATCGAACATCCGGCGCGGGGCCGCATCCGCGTGACCGCGCTGCCTTTCCACGTGGACAAACGGCCGGTCGCGCCCGGCGGTCCCGCGCCTTATCGCGTAGGGCAGCACACGCGCGAGGTGTTGACCGGGCTCCTCGGCTATTCCGACGAGCGGGTCAAGACGCTGGAGTCGCTGCGGGTGGTCGAGATTCCCTAGCTCACGCATCGGATTCCGATTCGTGATAAATTGACACCTCGCGCTTGCGAGCGGCGACAGCGTCGGAAGGAACGAGGACCGCATAGACGGTTCGCCGGGCAGCATCTGATTCTGCGTCGATCAGGAAAACCCAAAGGAGATCTCATGAAAAATTTCAGTATTCTCTTGTCCACGGTCTGCGTTGCGGTGGGACTCGCCGCGGCACCTGCAATAGCACAGACGACGAAGCCGATCCGGATCGGTGTTCCTACCGCGATGCAGGTTCAGGTCGGACGCGACACGCAGGATGCGATCAAGATGGCGATCGAAGATATCAACGCCAAAGGCGGCGTGCTCGGGCGCAAGCTCGAGATGGTCGTTGCCGATGAGACCGAGAACCCGGAAACCGGCATCAGCGCGATCAAGAAACTCACCGCTGACGAGAAAGTCGACGTGCTGATCGGCGGCTACACCAGCGGCGTCACGCTGGCGCAACTGCCGCATATTTCCGCCGCCAAGACCATCTACCTAGGCGTCGGCTCGGCTTCGCCCGCGATCACCGCCAAGGTGAAGCAGGACTACGACAACTACAAGTACATTTTTCGTGTCGGGCCGATACATTCCGGGCATCAGGCGCGCGAGCTGACCAACTTCATCGGCACCTTCGTCAAGGGCGAGCTCGGCATCAGCAAGATCGCCATCGTCGGCGAGAACGCCAAGTGGGTGCAGGACCTGGTGCCGCTGCTGAAAAAGGGCGCCGCGAGCGCCGGTGTGGACGTGCGCGTAACCGAAATGTTCGATGCCCAGACCTCGGATTTTTCACCGCTATTTGCCAAGGTCAAGGAATCTGGCGCGCAGTACATGATCGTCATTCTGTCGCACGCATCGAGCGACGTCTTCGCCAAGCAGTGGCACGACGCACGTTTCCCGATGCCTTACGGCGGCATCGACGTGAAGAGCATGGACGGCGATTTCTGCGAGCGCGTCGGCGGCAAATCGATAGGCGAGATGGCAGCTAATTTCGCGGTGCGCGCCCCGATCACGCCAAAGACGATCCCGTTCTTCGACGAGTTCAGGAAGCGCACCAAGCGCTCGCCGGTGTACACCGCATTCGGCGCCAATGACTCGGTCTACATTTATGCGGAGGCAGTCCGGCGCGCCAAGAGCACCGACCCGAGCGCGGTCATTAAGGAGCTGGAGAAAACCAGCTATGTCGGCATTCCGGGGATCATAGAGTTCGACGAAATGCATGACGTCAAGCCGGGCACGGCCACGTTCAAGGGACCGGCCTATCTTATTGCGCAGTGGCGCGACAAGTGTGCGCGCGAGGTGGTCTACCCGAAAACCATGCGCACCGCCGAGTTCGTCTATCCGGCCTGGATCAAGAAGTAACAATTCCCTCGTTCAAGCAATCCGCGGCACGGCCGGACACGGCCGCCGCCGCGGATGACGTATAACCTCAACGGGGGCTGCATTGCTCGAAATCCTGATCCACGGCGCGGTGAGCAGCGCCATCTACGCCATGCTGGCGGTCGGATTCACGCTGATTTTCGGCGTGGCCCGCATACTCAATCTTGCGCACGGCTCGTTCTACGCGCTCGGTGCGTACGGCGCGTATTTCTTCACCGCGCAACTCAAGCTGCCGCTGCTGCCGGCGGCGCTGCTCGCGATTGCGCTGGTGGCATTATTCGGCGTTGTCGTCGAAAGGGTGTTGGTGCGGCCGATGCGTCGTTCCCAGCTCGCGGTGCTGATGATCACGCTCGCAGTGGCGCTGGTGGTCGAGCAGGTGCTGTTTCTTACTTTCGGTTCCGAGTACCGGAACGTGCCTGCGTTCGTCGAGACTAAATTCACCATCGGCGGCGTCGATGTCGGCGGACAACGGCTGCTCGCGCTAGGCGTCAGCGTCACATTGATCGCCCTGCTCTGGATTTTCATTCAGCGCACCCGGCTCGGATCGGCGATCCTCGCCGTCTCTCAGGACCCGGAAGCAGCCAACTACATGGGCATCCCTAGCGACCGAATTTTCTCGATCGTGATGGGCCTCTCCGCCGCACTGGCCGCGGCGGCCGGCGTACTCGCCGGGCCGTTTCTCACGGTGCAGCCGACGATGTGGCTGCTGCCGATCGTCAAGGCGTTCGCGATTGTGATCGTCGGCGGGCTCGGTTCCATCCCGGGAAGCATCCTCGCGGCGCTGATGCTCGGCTACGCCGAGACCATCGTCGGTTATCTGATCTCGACCTCATGGACCGAGATCGTTTCGGTGCTGGCGACGCTGCTGATGCTGGTGTTCCGGCCCGCGGGCATCTTCGGCAAACGCGCGGCGTTCTGAGGCACGCATGTTCGGCAAACGCATCGATTTCGCCGGCGCCCTGGGATTCATCGCGTTCATGGCGGCGCTGCCGCTCATCTTCGGCGGCAATTACCTGATCGGCGTGCTCACCGTCAGCGTGATCTACGGTATCTGGGCAGTGAGCTGGGATTTCATGTCCGGGCTCACCGGCCGCGAGAACTTCGGTCACAGCCTGTTCATCGGCGTCGGCGCCTACACGGCGGGTTTCCTCAATACGACCTTCGGTTTCAGCGGCTGGTGGAGCCTGCCGGCGGCGATGGTCATGGCCATGGTCTTCGCCCTGGTGATCGGCGTGCCGACGCTGCGGCTCAAGGGACCTTACTTCGCGCTGGCAATGCTCTCCTGCGCGGTCATCATGCAGCGGCTGATGCTGATCTTCTGGGAGCAGACCGGAGGCGAGGAAGGCATCAACGGCATCGAACCGCTGATCCGCTCCCAGCTCGGCTTCTATTACTTCGCTCTCGCCGCGCTGGTGCTGGTGACAGCCCTGCTGCTGGCGCTGGCGCGCTCCCACTGGGGGCTGATCCTGCGGGCGATCCGCGGCGACGAAGCCACCTGCCAGGCCGCCGGCATCAACGTCACCTTCTACAAGATCGCTTCTCTCGTGATCAGCGCCGCGTTCGCCGGCGCCGGCGGCGCTATCTACGCCCATTACCAACTGCAGGTGAGCCCGCAGTTGTTCGCCATCGTCACCTCGATCACCATCATCACCATGGTCTACGTCGGCGGCATGGCGAGCATCTACGGACCGGTCGGCGGCGCGATCCTGCTGGTGCTGCTGACCGAACTGCTGCGCAATTTCGGCGAATGGCGCCTGATGATCTACAGTTGCAC
>DAIRFM010000064.1:0-5757 GCA_036795025.1 Burkholderiales bacterium
ATTACGAAATGAGGGGATCAAGGTGGGAAAGGAAGGGCCCCACCCTTTCCTTGGCTCCTCATACTCCCCTAAGTCAGGGGCCGTTTCGGTAATTCTGAAACGGCCTCTAAGCTCAGCGCGATTTTTGCCCCGTTGACGCCGCGCGGGCCGCAAACCCCGCAGAATCTGCGTCGATCTTCAGCAGCAGCGCGCCCGCTGCCGCCGCTTGTCCCGCCGAAGTTCCAGGCTGAACCGCCGCCGGCCCGCGGGATGATGCTTCGCCGTTCGGCGCAGCCGGTTGCAGCCAGAGCGCGCTCGCGCCGAACCCAAGTGCAAATGCCACCGCCACAAGCGCCGACGGCCTGGAGAATCTGCGCCAGCTGGCGCTGATGCGCGCAAGCGCAAGTTGCCTGCGCTCGCCGGCTGCCTCGGCGCGCCTTGCCGCAGCCGCGCGCCGTTGGTTCGCAACCGCAGCGGCCTCGGCCTCGAGCCGCGCCCGCTCCACGGCCGAGCGCAACACGGCTTCCTCGGCGAGCAACTTCCTCTTCTCAGCCTCGGCGAGCCGCTGCTCCAATTCCAGCCGCGCCCTGGCGCCATCCTCGATCCGCCGCGCGATCTCCGCGCGCGCGTCAGCGCTGTCTCGTTCGCGTTCCATTGCCGCAAGCGCCGCGATCGCCGCCGGCTGTGCCTCTTTTTCGGCGCTCGCCCGTGCCGCAGCCGCTTGGTCTGCCGCCAGCTCCGCGGCTTCGCGCTCTTCGGCAGCCGACTGCAATTTGCGCTTCTGCACCGCGCGCCGCTGTGCGAGTTCTGCGGCCTCGTGTTCGGCGGCTTCTCTTGCCCGCGCTTCGCCGGACGCAGCCCGCTCATCGCGTTCGCGCTGTTCAGCGGCAGCGTGCGCCTCCGCTTCAAGCCCCATGCGCACGCGCGCGGCCTCGGCCGCGGCTGCGTCGGCCTGCGCTCGCTCGCGCGCAAGCTTGCCGGCCTGTTCCTCGACCTCGAGGCGCGCTTGCGCCGCCGCCTGCAACCGGCGCTCTTGCTCGGCCTGCTCGCGCGCAACCGTCTCCGCCGCCGCTTCCGCTTCGGCTCTCGCCGCGGCCGCAGCGGCCAGCGCTCGTTCCGCCGCTTCGAGTTCACGGCTTGCCGAGAGCGCACGCGCTTCCGCCTCTGCCCGCACTTTCGCCGCCTGTTCCGCGCGCTGCTCTTCCGCAGTCTCACGCTCGAGAGTCCCAGCGAGCGCGCGTGCTTCCGCCTCTGCCCGTGCGCGGGCTGCCTCTTCGGCCCGATGCTCATCGACGATGCCATCCTGCGCCTGTTGTGTTGCCCGGGCTTCGGCTTCGGCGCGTTCATGTGCCCGCTGCGCAGCGTCCTCGTCCGCGCGCATGCGGTCTGCGGCTGCGACGGCTGTCGCGGCTTCGGCCTGCTCGCGCGCCAGCGCGAGCGCTGCAGCTTGCGCGTCGGCCGAGGCTCTCGCGGCGGCCGCTGCTGCAAGCACCCGGTCCGCCGCTTCGCGTTCACGGGCGAGGGAGAGCGCGTGCGCTTCCGCCTCCGCCCGGACGCGGGCCGCCGCTTCGGCGCGCTGCTCCTCGGCGATACGCTGCTGCGAACTTTGGATCGCAGCCGCCTCGGCTTCAGCGCGTTCGTTCGCACGTTTCCCCGCTTCCTCCTCGGCACGCAGCCGGATTGCCACAGCCTGGATCGCCTCGGCATCGGCCTGTGCGCGCGCGAGCGCGAGCGCCGCAGCTTCTTCGTCCGCCTTGGCTCTTGCGGCAGCGGCACTGGCGAACGACTTTTCCGCCGCTTCACGCTCGCGAATCTCGGCCAGCCCCTGCGCTTCGGCCTGCGCACGCGATTTTGCCGCTGCATCGGCGCATTGCTCCTCCGCGATGCGCTCGCGCGCCGCAGCTTCGTGTTCGCGCTCGGCTTGGGCGCGGCCTTCCGCGGCCAGCGCCAGCGCCGCCTCCGCTGCCTGACGCTGCTGCGCCAGCATCGCCGCTTCGCGCTCCGAACGCGCGTTCTGTTTCGCCGCGGCGCCGGCCTCGAGCTCGGCGGCTTCGCGCGCCTTTACCGCCTGTACTGCCGCTTGTGCTGCCTCTATTCGTGTTTGCGCAAGGCCGGCGGCGCTGCGTTCGACTTCGGCGAGCTTTCGCGCGAGCCCTTCGGCCTCGCGCTCGGCGGCGAGCTTCGCGTCAGCCGCCGCCTTGGCCTCCTGCTCCGCCAGCAAACGCTGCGCCGCTGCCTCATTCGCGCGCGCCGTCTCCTCACGCCGCCTCGCGATCTCTTCGAGCGCGACCTGCTCCAGGGCGGTGCGCTGCCGCGCTTGCGCCTCGGCTTGAAGCTCGGCTTCGCGGCGCTGCCGCTCCTGCGCCTGGGCAGCCTGCTCGGCGAGAATCCGCGCCTTGACCTGCGCCAAGGCCTGCGCGTCCGCTTGCGCTCGCTGCTGCGCCAGCTTTAGCGCCCCGGCCTCGCTCTGCGCGCGCTGCTCCGCCGCTTCGCGCAGCTTGCGCTCGGCTTCCTCGCGCTGCCGGGCCTGGTCCAGCGCCTCTTGTTCGAGCCGCGCCTTCTCGGCCTCGGCCTGTGCGGCATCGCGCTGGAGATCACCGGGCGCCGCCGGCCTGGCTTTGTCCGGTGGGCTGGCGGCTGCATCCGCAGTCCCGGAACGTCGCTCCCGCAAATCGCGGCGCTTGCGTTCGGCGTTCTTCAGATGATCGAGCAGGCGGCTCATGGATGTGGCAGGCTAGGCGATGTCGGGAACGCGATCGTGGTTCATGACGGGAATAGGTAGCTTACTCGAAACCGGGCGCTTTGAAGAGTGCACCGCGGCGTTGCCGGTGCGCATTCCAACGCCATCCAGTATAACCGCGCGTACTGGCGAAAGCCTCCTCCGCGCGCGTATCCCAGCGCTACTGCGGTCGAAGCCGCGCGCGGCGTTCGCGGCGGAAGTGCGAGACTGCCAGCAGCAGCGCCGCCGCCTGCAGCAGGGCGCAGAAGTAGAGCGGCGTGCCGATACGCCAGTCTCCCTTCGGGAGGTGCGAGACCATCACCAGCAGCGGCGCGCCGAGCACCGGCGCGATCACCGCCATCAGGCTGTTCAGGCCGCTCACCGCGCCGAGCGTCCTGCCCTGGCTGCGCGCGTCCGCGGCGCCCGAAATAATGCTCTGGATCGCAGCCGAAACCGTGGCGCCGAGAAGGTTGAGAAAGATGATCGCGAACATCATCCAGCCCTGAGTGGCGGCGCCCCACGCGGCGTAAGCGAGCGTGGATGACACCATCCCGAGCACGGCCAGCCGCTGCGGGCTGAAGCGTTTGAGCAGACGCCCGAGCAGCAGGCCCTGCGCGATCGCCGACACGATGCCGACCGCCGCGAGCGACCAGCCGTTCTCCAGCGGCCCCCAGCCGAACTTGAACGTCGTGTACAGCACCCAGGTCGTGTAGAGCAGGAACTGCGCCAGCCCGCTGCACGCGACCACGGCCACCAGCCGTCCCGCGCCCTTCAGCCGGGCCAGGCCGCGCAGCGAAGCGACCGGATTCGCCGCCCTCCAGTGAAATGCGTGCCGGCGCTCCGCGGGCAGCGACTCGGGCAGCACGAAATAGCCGTACAGCAGATTGATCAGGGCCAGACTGCCGGCGACAAAAAACGGAAGTCGAAGATCGATCGCGCCCAACAGGCCGCCCATCACCGGCCCGAGGATGAAACCCACGCCGAACATCGCCCCGAGCATGCCGAAGCGCTTCGCCCGCTGCTCGGGCGGGGTGATATCGGCGACGTAGGCGTTGGCGATGGCGAGGTTGGCCTGCATCGCGCCGCTCACCAGCCGCACGGCGATCAGCATCCACACCGCAGTCGACAGCGCGGTGGCGAAGAAGCTCAGCGCGAGGCCGCAAAACCCGATCAACAGCACCGGCCGGCGGCCGTGCCGGTCCGAGAGCGCGCCCAGAATCGGCGAAGCGAAAAAGTTCGCCACACCGAAGGTAAACGTCACCACCCCATACCAGAAGGCCTGATCCGCCTGCGAGCCGGTAAAGCTGCCGACCAATGCCGGCAGCACGGGAATGATCAGGCCTATCGCCACCATGTCGACCAGCGCCGTCAGCATGATGAAGGGCATCGCCGCCTCGCGCTCGCTGCGCGCAGAAAAGAGTTTGAAGCGAGGTTTGGATGGGCTCATACCCGAAAGGTACCAGAGTCGAATTGCCGCCGGCCGAATCCGGCGAGCTCCGCGACTGGCGCGGAAGGCAAATCGGCGCTGCTGCCGGTCATTGCGGGCCGGGGGCGGATAACGGCTCGACCGGCGCCGGCAAACCAGGCGGCCGGCTTTGCAGCTGGTATTTTATTTTCCGGTGTCAATCCGGAAAACGGCATGCCATGATAGCGTCAGCAGTGGCATTGGAAAGGCCTATATGAGCATGCTTTCGTTCGAATCGCTGACCAGCTATTGGTCCGTGCCCGAAGTGGAAACCAACGTCATCGTTTTTTTCAATCTGCTGGGCGCCTTGCTGCTCGGGCTGCTGGTCGGCTACGAGCGCTCCTACCACGGCCGTGCCGCAGGGATGCGGACCTACGGTCTGGTTTGCATGGCTTCGGCGGCGCTGGTGGTGATCGCGGGCTACCCCGCGTATTGGTATGGCGGCAAGCCTGCGATCATCGGCGGCGCCGACCCCACGCGCATCATCCAGGGGATCGTCACCGGCGTCGGGTTCCTCGGCGCAGGCGTCATCATGAAAGAGGGCTTTAGCATCAGCGGGCTCACCACTGCGGCGTCGATCTGGACGTCGGCGGCGATCGGCATTCTGGTGGGCGTCGGTTTCCACGCCGCGGCAATACTGATGGCACTGATGTCGGTCGCCTGCATGATGTGGGTATCCAGGCTCGAAGGCTGGTTGCCTTCGCGCCAGGCGGTGGCGATCATGCTGCGCTTCAGGAAGGGCTTCGTACCGCGCGAGCATGTGCTGCGCCGCGTAGCGCGAGAGCGCGGCTACGACATCGTCGGGGGCACCTTGTCGGTCAGGCTTCAGGACGGCCAGCCGGAATGGAATTTCGTCGCAGTCGCCCTGGACAAAAACAGCGGCGTCCCGATTGCCGAATTGGCGCAGGAGCTGACAGCCTTTGAGGGCGTGCAAGACTTTCATCTGTCGCACGAGAGAAACTGATTTGAAGGCCCCCGGCTGAAGCCAAGGCAGTTTGCATCTTCCCTGCCGGCGGGAAGCAAATGCCGGCCGCCCCGACGCCGGAACAAGTGCCGGATTGCGCCATCGTCTGGTGAAACGGTCAAGCGGCGCTTGTTGCGCCTGCAAGCAACCATACAAGGAGAGCTCTCATGCCATCACTGCCATCCCGCCTCTGCGCCGCGCTGTTTGCCGCAGGTGTATCGATGAGTGCGCTTGCCGATCCGATGTCGCCGGTCGGTACGTGGAACACCATCGATGATGAAACCAAGAAACCCAAATCCCTCGTTCGCATCACGGAAAAGGACGGCGTGATTTCGGGAACGGTTGAGAAAATTGTCGATCCGGCCAAGCAGGACTCCAAATGCGACGAATGCGCCAGTGACGATCCGCGCAAGGGCAAACCGGTGATCGGCATGACCATCCTGACTGGCTTGAAGAAGGACGGCGACAACGTGTATAGCGGCGGAAATATCCTTGATCCGAACAATGGCAAGACCTACAACGCCAAGGTGACCGTCATCGAAGGCGGCAAGAAGCTCGAAATGCGCGGCTCCATCCTATTCATCGGCCGCACCCAGATCTGGATTCGCGCAGAGTAGTTGCGGCAACTCT
>DAIRFM010000064.1:5857-8167 GCA_036795025.1 Burkholderiales bacterium
CTATTCATCGGCCGCACCCAGATCTGGATTCGCGCAGAGTAGTTGCGGCAACTCTGACCCTGCTGAATCAGTGGGGCCAAGACGAGGGACGGTCGAAGAAGGCCGGGAGGTCTCGGGCAAGCCCCTTCAGCGAGAGCGCAATCACGTGATCCCGAGATACAAAGGCGACGTGCCCAACCCCCGCGGCGGCGTGCGCGGCGTGATTCCGTACAAGGCGAGCTACTGAGACGCAGGGCGATCCCTTGCCGCCGCATCCGCCTGGCAGACAAGTGTTAAAGTTCACACCCTCGGACCTGCACCGAGACTGAGTTTTCGCCCAAGGCAGCGCGTGACATTTCGCGCACGCAAGCCAGATAAACGCCGAAAGGACCCGCCATGCCTGATTTGATCCTCCATCATTACCCCGTCTCGCCTTTTGCCGAAAAAATCCGCCTGGTTCTCGGCTACAAGAAGCTGGCATGGAAGTCGGTCATCATCCCGAGCATCATGCCCAAGCCCGATCTGGTGGCGCTTACGGGCGGCTACCGGCGAACCCCGGTGCTGCAAATCGGCGCCGATATTTATTGCGACACAGCGCTCATTTGCGACGTGCTCGAGCATCGCCAGCCCTCGCCCACCCTCTACCCGCAAGGCAGCAATAGCGGGGTCAGAATCGTTGCGCAGTGGGCCGACTCGACGTTGTTCTCGGCTGCCATGGCCTACAGCTTCAGCCCCAAGGGTGCCGCATTTTTCTTCCAGGGCCAGCCGCCCGAAGTGGCCAAGGCTTTCGCCGAAGACCGCGCCAAAATGCGCGGCGGCGGGAGCCGCATGCACCCCGGCGATGCCACCTCCGCTTACAGGTCGTACCTGCGCCGGATTGCGAGCATGGTGGACAACCAACCCTATGTGATGGGCCAGCAGCCCAGCCTGGCCGATTTTTCCTGCTACCACGCGCTCTGGTTTACCCGGCGCATCCCGCCGCTGGCCGGCATTCTGGATGCCACGCCCAGCCTCTCCGCCTGGATGGGCCGCATGGCAGCCTTCGGGCACGGCAGCATGGAGCAGTCCGACGCATCGGCCGCGATCGCCGTGGCTGCGCGATCGACGCCCGCCGGCGTGGAAAAAGACGTGTTCCAGGACGACCACGGCATTGCGCTCGGCAGCCGGGTGAGCATCATCGCCGAAAGCTTCGGCCCGGAGCCGACCGAAGGCGAACTGGTTGCCGCCACGCGCACGCGCTATAGCCTGCGCCGCAGCGACGCGCGCGCCGGCACAGTCCATGTGCACTTTCCGCGCGTCGGCTTTCAGTTGCGCGCTGTGAAACCAACATGACATCCGCGCAGGAGCGTGCAAAGTGAACACCCCGATGAAAATCGATTTCGTCTCCGACGTCTCCTGTCCCTGGTGCGTGATCGGACTCAAGGCGCTGGAAGCAGCCATTGCCCGGCTGGGCGATCAGGTGAAAACCGAAATCCATTTCCAGCCGTTCGAGCTCAACCCGCAAATGCCGCCCGGGGGCCAGGACATCACCGAACATCTGGCCGAGAAATACCATGCGACGCCCGAGCAATCGGAACAGACGCGCGAGATGATCCGCGCGCGCGGTGAAGAGGTCGGGTTCACCTTCGCCATGGCCAAGCGCAGCCGCATTTACAACACGTTCGATGCCCACCGGCTGCTCCATTGGGCAGAGCAGGAAGGCCGCCAGCTCGCGCTCAAGCACGCCCTGTTCAAGGCTTACTTTACCGACGGGGAGAATCCGGGCGCGCACGAGGTGCTGATTCGTCTCGCGGGCGAGGTGGGCCTCGATGCCGCCCGCGCGAAGGAAATCCTTTCCTCGGATGCCTATGCCGAAGACGTGCGCAAGCAGGAGCGCTTCTACCTGGATCAGGGGATCCACGCCGTGCCGGCGGTAATCGTCAACGACCGCCACCTAATTCAAGGTGGGCAGCCGGCCAAAATATTCGAGCAGGCGCTGCGCCAAATCGCCGCAGGGAACTAAACGACGGACGTGCCAGTTCGCGCGGGCGCGCGGCCGGCACCGCGTTCATTCGCGCAGGCGAATCGCCAGGCTTTGCGTCGATCTGCCGACCAGCCCGAGCGCATCGAAGATCCGCGCCTCGGCCAGGCCGCCTCCGTTCGGTCCCAACAGCGTGCGCGCATCGACGCAGATCCATTCGCCTTCCGCCTTGCGCAGCAGATTGATGGTGAGGTCCGAGTTGACGAAGACATAGCGGTGGAAGTCGAGGATGGCGCTGATGCCGTTGCCCGAGTCCGCGGCGACCGCGACGCGCTGCAGCGCGCTCGGTTCCTCGCCGGCGACAAGCGGAT
>DAIRFM010000065.1:0-4894 GCA_036795025.1 Burkholderiales bacterium
GACAGGTCGTATTCGACCTCGACATAGTGGTCGACGAAAGTATGGTTCTGCTCCGGATCCAGCACTTCGAGCAGCGCCGAAGACGGGTCGCCGCGGAAGTCCATGCCCAGCTTGTCCACCTCGTCGAGCAGAAACAGCGGATTGCGCACGCCGATTTTGGCCATGTTCTGCAGGATCTTGCCCGGCATCGAGCCGATATAGGTCCGGCGGTGGCCGCGAATCTCCGCCTCGTCGCGCACGCCGCCCAGCGACATGCGCACGAACTTGCGGTTGGTCGCCTTGGCGATGGATTGGCCGAGCGAGGTCTTGCCGACGCCGGGCGCGCCCACCAGGCACAGGATGGGTGCCTTCACCTTGTCCACGCGGCTTTGCACCGCCAGGTACTCGACAATGCGCTCCTTGACCTTCTCCAGGCCGTAGTGATCGGAGTCGAGGCTTTTCTCCGCAGCGGCGATGTCCTTGGAGATCTTGCTGCGCTTTTTCCACGGCAGTCCCACCAGTATGTCGATATAGTTGCGCACGACGGTGGCTTCCGCCGACATCGGCGACATCAGGCGCAGCTTCTTCAGCTCGGCCTCGGCCTTGAGACGCGCGTCCTTGGGCATGCGCGCCAGTTTGATTTTTTTCTCGATTTCGTCGAGGTCCGCGCCGTCCTCGCCCTCGCCCAGTTCCTTCTGGATGGCCTTGACCTGCTCGTTCAGGTAATACTCGCGCTGGCTCTTTTCCATCTGCCGCTTGACCCGGCCGCGGATGCGCTTTTCGACCTGCAGAATATCGATCTCGGTCTCGAGTTGCCCGAGCAGGTGCTCCAGGCGCGCCTTGACATCGAACATTTCCAGCACCTGCTGCTTCTGTTCCAGCTTCAGCGGCAGGTGTGCGGCGACGGTGTCCGCCAGACGCCCGGCCTCCTCGATGCCGCCGAGCGAGGTCAGGATCTCGGGCGGGATCTTCTTGTTCAGCTTCACGTACTGGTCGAACTGCGTCACCAGCGCCCGGCGCATGGCCTCGACCTCGTTATTGTCGCTCGCATCCGCCGGGACGGGGCGGGCCACGGCCACATAATGGCTGCGCTGGTCCTCGATTTCCTTGATGACCGCACGCTGGCTGCCTTCGACCAGCACCTTAACCGTGCCGTCAGGCAGCTTGAGCATCTGCAGTATGTTGGCGATGCAGCCGATCTGATACATGTCCTCGGCGGCAGGCTCGTCTTTCGCCGCCGATTTTTGCGCCGCCAGCATGATGCTCTTGCCCCCTTCCATGGCGATTTCCATGGCTTTGATCGACTTGGGCCGGCCGACGAACAGCGGAATCACCATGTGCGGGAAGACCACGACGTCGCGCAGCGGAAGCAGCGGAAAATGGGTCAGATCAGGGGAATATTCAGTAGTGGACATGGTGAAACCTCAAGGGAGTATTTGCCAATAAGATGGGGGCGGGGGACATTAGTTCAACCCCGCGGGCATTCTCAGGAAAGAGAACCTGCGACCTTGGGCGGGTCGGAGTAGATCAAGAGCGGCTTGCCCTCGCCGCGGACGGTGGGCTCGTCGATGACCACCTTGCTTACATTATCCATGGTCGGCAACTCGTACATCGTGTCGAGCAGCACCTGCTCGAGGATGGAGCGCAAACCGCGGGCCCCGGTCTTGCGCGCAAGCGCTTTCTGCGCAATGGCCGACAGCGCCGGCGGACGTATTTCCAGCTCCGCGCCTTCCATGCCGAACAACCTCTGGTACTGCTTGATCAGCGCGTTCTTGGGCTGGGTCAGGATCTGCATCAACGCCGCCTCGTCCAGTTCTTCCAGCGTGGCGATCACCGGCATGCGCCCGACGAACTCCGGGATCAGGCCATACTTGATCAGGTCCTCGGGTTCCACGGCGCGCAGCACCGCGGTAATGTCCTTGCTGTCCTTGAGGCTGCGCACCTCGGCGCCGAAGCCGATGCCGCTTTTCTCCGAACGGCTGCGAATGATCTTTTCCAGGCCGTCGAAAGCCCCGCCGCAGACGAACAGGATGTTGGTCGTGTCCACCTGGACGAAATCCTGGTTGGGGTGCTTCCTGCCGCCTTGCGGCGGCACCGAGGCGATGGTGCCCTCGATCAGCTTCAGCAGCGCCTGTTGCACCCCCTCGCCCGAGACGTCGCGGGTGATCGACGGGTTGTCCGACTTCCTCGAAATCTTGTCGATCTCGTCGATGTAGACGATGCCGCGCTTGGCCTTGTCCACGTCGTAGTCGCAGTTCTGCAGCAGCTTCTGGATGATGTTCTCGACGTCCTCGCCGACATAACCCGCCTCGGTGAGGGTGGTGGCGTCGGCGATGACGAAGGGTACGTTCAGCAACCGCGCCAGCGTCTGCGCAAGCAGGGTCTTGCCCGACCCGGTCGGCCCGATCAACAGGATGTTCGACTTCGCCAGCTCGACCTCGTCGTTCTTGGACATGTGCTTGAGCCGCTTGTAATGGTTATACACCGCCACCGACAGGATTCTCTTCGCCACCTCCTGGCCGATCACGTATTCGTCGAGAATGTCGCAGATCTCCTTCGGCGTTGGCAGGTCGGACTTGGCGGTCTTGCCCCCCTTGTCGGTGCTGGTTTCCTCGCGGATGATGTCGTTGCACAGCTCGATGCATTCGTCGCAGATGAACACCGAGGGCCCGGCGATAAGCTTCCTCACCTCATGCTGGCTCTTGCCGCAGAAGGAACAATACAGGAGCTTTTCACCGGTATTTTTTTCGGTCATTTAAGCCTCATTTCTTGGCGGCGGCGCGATTGCTCAGCACATTATCCACCAGACCGTATTTCACCGCTTCGTCAGCCGACATGAAATTGTCCCGGTCGGTGTCGCGCGCGATGGTCTCCACGCTCTGGCCGGTATGCTGGGCCAGCATCTCGGTCAGGCGCCCGCGCAGGTACAGAATTTCCTTGGCGTGGATTTCGATGTCCGAAGCCTGTCCTTGGAAGCCGCCCATGGGCTGATGGATCATGACGCGCGAATTCGGCAGGCAATAACGCTTGCCCTTGGCCCCCGCGGCGAGCAGGAACGAGCCCATGCTGGCGGCTTGTCCCACGCACAAGGTGCTCACGTCGGGTTTGACGAACTGCATCGTGTCGTAGATGGCAAGTCCGGCGGACACCGAACCGCCCGGCGAATTGATGTAGAAGGAAATGTCCTTGTCGGGATTTTCCGACTCGAGGAACAGCAACTGGGCGACGATCAGGTTGGCCGTCATCTCGTTCACCACACCCACCAGGAACACTACCCGCTCCTTCAGCAGGCGCGAGTAGATGTCGTAGGCGCGCTCGCCCCGGCCGCTCTGCTCGATGACCATGGGAATCAAGCCCAGGCCCCGGGGGCCCTCAAGATCGGTGTGCGGCTCCATCCATCCGGCCGCGCGCGGCTTCCAGCTCGGCTGCATCATGCCGTCTTCCCCATGAATTCATCGAAATTTACAGCTTTGTCCTCGACCTTGGCGCGCTCGAGCACCCAGGCGACGACGTTTTCCTCCAGCACCAGGCTTTCCATCTCGGACAGGCGCTGAGGCTGCGAATAAACCCATTTTACCACCTCACCGGGTTGCTCGTAGCTCTCGGACTGCTCCTCCACCAGGGCGCGCACCTGCTCCGGCTTGGCCGCCAAATCATGCTTCTTCACCAGTTCGGCAATGATCAAACCCAGCGATACGCGGCGCTGGGCCTGCTGCTCGAACATCTCCGGATTGATGGGCAACTGCTCCATCTTCATGCCGCGCGCTTCGAGGTCGGCGCGCGTGGCCTGCACCAAGCGCTGCGCTTCCATCTCGATCAGCGCCTTGGGCAAATCGATCTTGGTCGCGTCGAGCAGCACTTGCATGACCTTGTTCTTGATATCGGCCTGGGCGCGTTTCTTCACCTCGCGCTCGATATTGGCCTTGACCTCGGCGCGCATCTTGGCCAGATCGCCGTCGGCCACCCCCAGCGAGCGCGCAAACTCGGCGTCCACGTCGGGCAGGTGCGGCTCCTCAACCAGCTTGACCGAGAGTTCGAAGCTCGCGCTCTTGCCGGCCACGTCCTTGCCGTGATAATCGGCGGGAAAAATCAGTTCGAACGTCTTGGTCCCGCCGGCCGCAAGTCCGAGGGCGTTGGCTTCGAACTCGGGCAGCATCTGCTTCTCGCCCAGCACGAAAACAAAATCGCTGGCCTTGCCACCGGCAAACCCGACGCCGTCGATCTTGCCTGAAAAATCCGCAGTCACGCGATCGCCTTCTGCCGCCGACCGTTCCACCCGGTGGAAATGCTGGCGCTGCTTGCACAGGATCTGCAGCGTCTTGTCGACTTCGGCATCGCCCACCGTGAGCGCGGGGCGTTCGATCCGGCTCGCGCCGATGTCGCCCAGCACCACTTCCGGATAGATCTCGAAGGTGGCGCTGAACTCGATGCTCTTGGCATCGGCCTCTCCCGGCTTGGGCTCGATGCGCGGATAGCCGGCCACCTTGAGGTTCTGCTCGCGCACCGCGTCGCTGAAGGCTTTCTGCACGGCGTCGCCGATAACCTCGGAGCGCACCTGCGGTCCATATTGCTGGGCGACGAGTTTCAGCGGCACCTTGCCCGGACGAAAGCCCGCCATGCGCAGGTTGCGGGACAGCTTTTTCAGCCGCTCGTCCACCTGCTTCTCGATTTCCTCAACCGGCACCGCCATGTTCAGGCGGCGCTCCAGCTGGCCCAGATTTTCCAAACTTGTCTGCATCAAATTCCCTTGATGTCTGTAACTAAACCGGGAAATCCAAAAGGAGGTGCGTGCCCCCTTTTGCGTTACCCACTGTTAAAGCTGCGCGGCATGGTGCGAAGGAAGGGACTCGAACCCCCATGCCGTAAGGCGCTGGAACCTAAATCCAGTGCGTCTACCAATTCCGCCACCTTCGCG
>DAIRFM010000065.1:4994-8151 GCA_036795025.1 Burkholderiales bacterium
CCGTAAGGCGCTGGAACCTAAATCCAGTGCGTCTACCAATTCCGCCACCTTCGCGTGGAAAGGCCCCGACAACGGCTGAGGACACGGCGCCATCAGCCGTGCGCGGGCATCAGGAAAACATCGCCGATATTTCCCGCCCGCCCCGACTGCGCCCGCTCCTGCTGCCACCTGCCCGCGTTACGGCCTTCACCGGGTGCAATTTTACTCGATTAGGCCATATACTGTCAGCCCAAAGTAAAAGTAATTCTTCAACGATTTCAACTCAATGTCCGTAGGCCACTACGAGAATTTCCCGGTCGCCTCGGCGCTTCTGCCGGCCCCAATGCGCCATCCGGTCTCCGTCATCTACCGGTTTGCCCGCTCGGCCGATGATTTTGCCGACGAGGGGAATCTCCCGGCCGCCGAGCGGCTGGCGCAACTGGATGATCATCGTCAAGAACTCGCGCGACTGGAGGCCGGCGCTTCCCCGCGACAGCCGCTTTTCGCCGAACTCGGAAAGATCGTGAACCAATACCAGCTGCCGCTGCAGCTGTTTCGCGACCTGCTCGATGCCTTTGCCCAAGACGTGGTCAAAGGCCGCTATGCCGACTTTGCCGAAGTCATGGATTATTGCCGCCGCTCGGCCAACCCTGTCGGCCGCCTGCTGCTGCATTTGTTCGGCGCCGCAACCGATCAGAACCTCAAGCGTTCGGATGACATCTGCACCGGCCTGCAACTGATCAACTTCTGGCAAGACGTGGAAATCGACTGGCGCAAGAATCGTATCTACCTGCCGCAAGACGAGATGCAGCGTTACGGCGTGACCGAGCGCCAGATCGCGGCCGGCGACGTTTCCGGCCAATGGAAAGCCCTCATGCGGTTCCAGGTGGAGCGCGCGCGCGCGATGATAAAATCCGGCTCGCCCCTGGGACGCGCATTGCCGGGCCGCATCGGCCTGGAAATCCGCACTATCGTCCAGGGCGGTCTGCGCATACTGGAAAAAATAGACAAGGTCGAAGGCGACATCTACCATCACCGGCCGGTGCTGAACGCTTTCGACTGGCCCTTGTTGCTTCTCCGGGCGTTATGAGAAGGTGATGCACCACCGCTTTCGCGTAAGGTTGCTTCCTGGCGCAGAGAACGCTGAGCTGGTCTCGGTCCGCTTTTATTGTCTCTCCGTGTTCTGCGGTTGATTGAATTGTTTCCCAGTTCCGGACTACTCGTGACCCCAGACGAATACTGTCAACACAAGGCCGTGCAGAGCGGATCGAGTTTCTACTACTCCTTCCTGTTCCTGCCACCGGAACGCCGCCGCGCGATCACCGCGCTGTACGCCTTCTGCCGCGAGGTGGACGACATCGTCGACGAATGCACCGATAGCGGCGTGGCGTACACGAAACTCGCATGGTGGCGGCAGGAACTCGCCCGCCTCTATGCCGGGGAGCCGCAGCATCCGGTGGCGCGGGCGCTGCAGCCCGCGCTCCAGCCCTTCGGCATCAAGCGCGAATACCTGGCCGAAATCATCGACGGCATGGAAATGGACCTGAGCCAGAACCGCTACCTCGATTTCGCCGCGCTGCAGCAGTACTGCCACCGCGTCGCCGGCGTGGTGGGCCTGCTTGCGGCCTCGATCTTCGGCTACCGCGACGAGCAGACGCTGACCTACGCCCACACCCTGGGCCTCGCTTTTCAGCTCACCAACATCATCCGCGACGTCGGCGAGGACAGCCGCAAGGGACGCATCTATCTGCCCATGAGCGAGCTGCAGCAATTCAAGGTAACTGCGGCCGACATCCTGCACGCGCGCCAGACCGAGAACTTCACCCGCCTGATGACCTTTCAGATCGAGCGTGCCGAGCGCTATTACGTCGCGGCGTTTGAACAATTGCCTGAAATGGACCGCAAGGCGCAGCGGCCCGGCCTGATCATGGCGGCAATCTACCGTACGCTGCTGCGGGAAATAGAAGCCGACGGCTGCAAGGTGCTCACCCAGCGCACGGCGTTGACGCCCGTGCGCAAGCTGTGGATTGCGTGGAAGACCTGGATCACGGTGTGAACGTCGCCATCATCGGCGCCGGCTGGGCCGGCATGGCCGCGGCGGTCGCGCTGGCGCAGGCGAAGATCCCGGTCACGGTATTCGAAGCAGCACGGCATCTGGGCGGCCGCGCGCGTTCGGTCGAAATCGAAGGCGTCGAACTCGACAACGGCCAGCACATTCTGATCGGTGCTTACCGCGAAACCCTGCGCCTGATGCGCGTAGTCGGCGCCGATCCGGACCAGCTGCTGCTGCGCCAGCCGCTCGCCATCGAATACCCGGGCAAGTTCAGCCTGCGCGCGCCACGCCTTCCCGCGCCGCTGCATCTAGTCGCCGCCCTGCTGACTGCTGGCGGGCTGAGCTGGGGCGAGCGCATCGCCGCCATGCGCTTTATGACGTCGATGCGCAGCAACGCCTATCGCATCGGCGCCAACATGCCGGTCGCCGAGTTGCTCGCACAGCACCGCCAGACCGGAGCGCTCGCGCGCTATCTGTGGGAGCCCTTGTGCGTCTCGGCCCTCAACACCCCGGCCGCCTCGGCCTCGGCGCAAGTTTTTCTCAACCTGTTTCGCGATGCGCTGGACGGCGCGCGTGGGAACAGCGACTTCCTCATCCCGCGCACAGATCTGGACAAACTCTTTCCCCAGCCTGCGGCGGCCTTTGTGCGCGCCAACGGCGGCTCGGTGCGGCTGGGAACGCCGGTACGAACGCTGGCCGAAGCCGACGACGGCTTTGTCCTGGACGAGCGTCCCGAACGCTATACCCATGCCATCCTCGCCGTCGGGCCGCATCAGATCGATGCCCTGCTCGATCGGTTCGCCGCGCTCGCGCCAACACGCCAGAGCCTGGCCGCCTTCGCCTACGAGCCGATCTACACCTGCTATCTGCAGTATCCGCCGGACGTCTCGATGCCTCGGGCCATGACCGGCTTCGACGGCGGCACGATCCAGTGGATATTCGACCGGGGCCGGCTCAACGGCATTTCAGGGCTGCTGGCGGCGGTGATCAGCGCGCGCGGCGGGCACCAGAATGTTTCCCGCGACGTGGTGGCAAGCGCCATTCATCGCGAACTGGCTGCGTTTCTGCCTGGCCTGCCGCAGCCGTTGTGGTCGCGCGTGATTGCGGAGAAGCGCGCCACCTTCT
>DAIRFM010000066.1:0-4802 GCA_036795025.1 Burkholderiales bacterium
CCGCGGGCATCGACGATTTTCATGCTTCCTCCTGAGTTTCGGAATTCTGCCAGGATAGGCCGACGGTCGCGCCTAGCAGGAGCGCCGCGCACAGGTTGTGCAGCAGCGCCAGCGGCAATGGGAAATTCGCAAGCACCATGCCCGCGCCCAGCAGCAGTTGCAGCCCCAGCATGCCGAGCAGCAACCAGCCTCTGGCGGCGACGCGAGCGCCGCGCCGGATGGCTTTTACGCCCAACACGCACAGAATCATCGCCACCAGCACCGCGCCGTAGCGGTGGGACATGATCAGCGCCTCGCGCGCCGCTGATCCCATGTCCGATTCGGACAAGGCGAAGAATGGATTGAACAGGCGCCAGTCGACCGAATCGGGCCACCAGCCGTCGGCGCACGCGGGCAGCGTTACGCAGGACAGCACTGCGTGGCGCGCGCCTATCATCCCGCCCAGCGCGATCTGCAGGGCCAGCGCCGCCAATGCGAGCCGATGCAGCGTCCGGCCGGCGCCGGTGCCCCGGCCGCGCTGGTGCAGCCACCAGAGCAATGCGAGCATGGTCATGCCGCCGAGCAGATTGCCGATGGTCACCGCCGGGAGATTCGAGGGCGTAATCAGCCCGAGCCAGGCGAGGAATCCGGCCAGCGCCACGGTCGCGACGGCTGCAAGGCGCGCTGCCGCGCCCTGCAGCGTGTTCCAGCCCAGCAACACAATCAGCAGCAGCAGGATGCCCGCCGAGCTCGCGGCGAGGCGGTGCAAGGCGCGTGCCCAGAACAGCGTCGACCGTTCGGGTATCAACTGTCCGGCCGAGGGCGTTGAGACGCTACGGCCGTAGCAGGCAGGCCAGTCCGCACAGCCGAACCCCGCCTGCGACAGGCGGATATAGGCACTGGTCGTGGTGATGACCAGCACCAGCAGCAGCGCCGCCAGCACCAACCAGCGCATCGGCCCGGGTTTCATTTCGATGGATTCTCCGTGGAGCGGTTTGTCATGGCACGCCGCGTGATCGGCATGCCGAGCGTGATTGTCGCGATGCGCATCGATCAGCCACCCGATGGCAGGAAGGCGTCGGAGAAGCAATACTCTTCGGAGAGTCCCTGTTCGAGGAAGGCGGGGAATGCGGTGTCCACCATTTTCGCCGAGCCGCAGACATAGACTTCGTAGCCGTTAAGGTCCGGAAAGTCACCCAGAATGGCCTCATGCACGAGTCCGCTGCGGCCCTGCCATTGATCTTCCGGTTTGGGCTCCGACAGCACCGGCACGAACTTGAAGCTGTCGTGCTCCTGCTGCCAGCGCTGAGCGAGCTCCATCATGTAGAGATCCTTGGGCCGTCGCACCCCCCAATACAGCAGCATCGGCCGACGCATGCCTCGATGAAACGCGTCCTCGACTATGCTCTTGATCGGCGCGAAGCCGGTTGCGCCGGCGACGAAAATGATCGGCCGCCTGCTCTCGCGCAAGCAGAACGAGCCCAGCGGTCCTTCGAAGCGCAAATCGTCGCCGACCTTCATTCGAGTGAATACGTAAGTCGTGAACCGGCCTCCGGCGATCAGGCGGACATGCAATTCGATGTACTCGCTTTGATGCGGCGGATTGGCGAACGAGAAAGCACGCCGTTGTCCGTCCGCGAGCAGGATGTTGATGTACTGGCCGGCGACGAAGCGAAGGCTCTCGCCCGCAGGCAACGAAACCATGAGCCGCATGACCTCGTCGGACAGGCGCTCCATGCTGTGCACGCGTCCGACATAAGTCTGCACGGTTGCAGCCGCGGCCGCGTCGCCGGCCTCGTATTCGATCTCCAGGTCGGATCGAGGAACGGCGCAGCACATGAGCGCCTTGCCCAGCGCTTTCTCAGCCTCGGTCAGCGCGCTCGCTTGATAGGCCCCGTAGTCGACGCTGCCGTGGAGGAGGGTGCACTTGCATTTGCCGCAGGCGCCGTTGCGGCATTCGAACGGCAAGCCGATCCCGGCGCGCAGGCCTGCTTCGAGAACGGTCTCGCCCGCGCGTATGGCGACATTGCGTCTGTCGGGGTGCAGCCACATCTGGAATTCGCGCTTTGCGCCGTGGCGGAATTTCGGCGGCAGCCAGGGCAGGGCGGCGAACAATGCGGTCGCTGCGGAGAGCAGCAGCCAGACTCGGCCCAGCGGCCAGACGTACAGCAGCGGAAATACCATCAGATAGAACCAGTCGAACGCAAGCTTGCTTGGTACCGCGCCGAAATCCGCCGCGCCGCCCTGGCTCAGCGCGGGCTCGACCAGCGCCAATGCAAGCAGGGTGAGCAGCAGGCAGAACATGATCGGCCGCGGCGGATTGGTGCTCGCCTTGGGAACGCGCTGCACATGGATCCACATCAGCAGCAGCACCAGCAGGGGCAGGCCGATGTGAATAAAGGAAAGCAGCGAGAAGAAGCGGTCATTGACGCTCGACTGATAGATAAAGTTGCGGATCAGGGCGCCGTCGAATATCGGCAGCCAGTCGAGCCATTCGAAGCTGGCGACGACCACGAATTGCGCCAGCTTGTCCCAGGCAAGCATATAGCCGTTGATTCCCGAAACATAGACCAGCCAGATGAGCATCACGCCGGTCATCCATGAGAACCAGCGAAAGCCGCGAAACCGGTCGAAGGCAAAGTGGCGCAGCAGGTGCACGAGCATGGTCAGCACCATGGCGTCGGAGGCGTAGCGATGAACGCTGCGCATGATGCCGCCGGCATACCATTGACCCTCGGTCAGGGCTTGAACCGATGCATAGGCGTCGGCTACGCCGGTCTTGAAGAAGACGTAAAGGTAAAGCCCGCTGATTGCGACGATCCAGAACAGGAAGAAGCTGATGGCACCGAGGTGATAGAGCGGATTGAGCCTGTCGCCGAAAGCGGCATTGAACAGCGCCTCGACGCGCATGAACAGCCACCGCATGCCGCGCTGCAGGCGCTTGATCATCGCCCGGTCGCTCTCTTGCCGTCGCGCACGGCGCGGATCACCACGACCACGAAAAGCAGGCCGCCGATGATGGCGATGAGTCCACCCAATCCCATCAGTCCCATCCCGGCGATTTCGCCGCTGGTCCTGAGCACCTGCTCGGCGCCGGCCACCTTGCGCTGCACGCCGTAGCCGCCCGACCATACCAGGCCGGTGATGTGCATCAATTGTCCCGCGCCGTAGACGATAGGCTGCCAGGTGGCCAGCCTGCCGACGGGCGCGGCATAGCCTAGTTGCGGCAGCAGGTGGTAGACCAGCCCCATCAGGGCGAGAGTCACGCCGACGATGGAACCGTGGTAATGGGCGGGAATCTTGACGTTGTTGCCGCTGATGAAGATGCCGATTACGCCGCCGACTGCAAACAACACTACCGAGGAAATGAGTGCCGCGCGCAGCGGCCTTGCGTCCTCGCGCATAGCCGAGGCCGGGCGCAGTGCCACCAGCACCGCCAGGCTCATCGGCAGGATCGCCAGCCCGCCGCCAAAACGCATGGCCCAGGTCAACAGATTGCGGTGTTCGACCGAGGCGACGCCATACGCCAGATAGGCGTAGGGGGTGACGAATACGCAGACCAGGGCCAGCAGGAACATCAGCAGTGCCACGCGCGGACTCAGCGGCACGCGCGCGCCGCAGGCGCTGATGAGCCAGATCCACGCCACCAGCATCAGCAGGGTCCAGGTGAATTGCAGCGCGTGGCCGCCACCCCAGAACAGGATTTCGTAATACGCCTTGCCGCCCAGCGATGCCGGGACCGCGGCATAGGACCAGGCGAACGCCAGTATTGCCACGGCGGCGGAGACGGCAGCCGCATTCAGGCCGAAGCGCAGGGCGCCGCCACCGTTGAAACTAAGTCCCAGGACCGGGGCAAGCACGAGGCTGCGCAGCACCAGCGCGGCGAAACCGGCGCCGAACACGAGGAGCCCGGAGATAAAGATCGGGTCGCTCAGTACCGGAATGTAATTCGCCATGATGGGTTCGCCGCGGCCGATGAACGGCGCGAGCGACATCAGCGCCACTCCGAGCGCACAGCCCCACAGGGCAAGCCAGCCCCAGCTCATGGCATGGGTAGAGCTGTTGATGCTCCACAGCATGCCGGCAATGGCGATGAACCACACCAGCACCGACAGGTCGACATGGGCCACCAGCGCGACGTGGAAGAAATCCGCGACGGGAAAAAGGTTCTGCAAAACCGGGGTGCGCGATAGCACCAGCAACACCGAGAACACGCCCGAACCGATCAGCGAAAGCAGGCCCAGCCACAACCAGGCTCGCGCCAGCGCTTGCCGGGCGCTGTCCGGCAGCGGCAGTGCGTACTCGGGCAGAGGAATCTTCGACGCGTTCATTGCAGGGTGATCCCGCCTGCTTCCTGGTTGAAGTCGATCACCAGCACCCTGCCGGGTTTCAGGGTCACCATTTCCTCGCGGCGGTAGTTGAAACCCGTGGCGCGCGCGTCGTCGTTCAGGCGAATTGCGAGGCGATGTTCCCCCGAGGGCACGGGAAATCGGCGATAGACGGTCGAGGCGCCATCCTTGGACAGCCCGGAGGGCGTGGCCACATGCCGGTAGGCCGGGGTGCCGTCCAGATCTATTTCGACGGTGACCGGCGAGCGCTCGCGCGGGCAGTCCATGGGTGCGCGCATGTTCGGCGCCAGTTTCGCGAGCTCTTCCGCGGTGCGCCGGCGACATGCCGAGACCAGCTTTCCTTCATGGCTGAAACTCAGCTTGATCAGCGCTTGGTCGGTCGGCAAATGCCGGTAAGGCGGCGAGCTGGAGAAATAGCCGATGATCAGCGCGAACAGCCCATAGAGCAGCGCCTGGCCTATCCAGGAAATCGGT
>DAIRFM010000066.1:4902-6255 GCA_036795025.1 Burkholderiales bacterium
CCCGGCGGGCTGGCGCGCAAATGCGGCTCACGCATTCCGGCGAGACGCTCCTCGGTCCAGCGATTGCCCAGGCGGAAGGCGCAGCCGCCCGCGCGGCAGCCGGTCACCAGCACGCCCGCGGCTCCGCCGCGCAGCGCGTATTCGACGAAGGAGGGCGGCAGCATGCCGGTGCAGATCAGGCTGAAGCTTGCAAGGTCCTTGCCGGGCAGGCTCGCCACATTCGCGCCCTGATCGCAGCCGAACACGACAATCCCGTTTTCGCCCTCGAGCTGCGCCAGTCCCCGTTCCAGGTCTCGTCTGAGCTCGCCGATCGGCATTTGCGGCATGTCGATGCCGGTAACCAGTTCGGCCGCGCTGCGGAAAGGGGTAGACGACGGGCAGGAGCCGGCGCAGATGCCGCAACTTGCGCAGAGATCGGGAATCACCTGGGCGAGTTGCCGGCCCGGGATTCCACCCGGATGCGGCACCATGACGATGGCGGCGTAGGGGCAATCCTCGAAGCAGCGGCGGCAGCCGTTGCAGCTGTCCGGGTGCACCTCTGCGACCGGTGAGGCAGCACCATGCGGCAGGGCCGGCAGGACGCACAGGAGCAAGGTCGCGCCAGTCACGAACGCCCACACGGCGCCGGCCGAGGTGGCGTACATCAGCGGCTGCCAGAACAGGTAGAACCAGTCGAGTGCGAGCGGACCCGGAACCAGGGAAAGGTCGGCCGCGGCCTGGCTCGCGACCGGCAGCGCCAGGGACAATGCCAACAGCGCAAGTAGCGAGCCCGCGGCAAGCGCGCGTGGCGGAAAGACCTCGGCGCGGCTGATGCGCTGGATGTGGAACCACAGGCCGAAGATCAGCAACAGCGGCACCCCGATATGAACGAATACGAACAGCGAGAACAGCCGGTCGCTGACGGCGTTTGCGCTCAGATAGTTGCGTATCAACGGCGTGGCGAACACGGGCAGCCCATCGAGCCATTCGGCGGTGGTGGCCGCGGAGAATTGCGCCAGCTGGTCCCATCTCAGCCAAATGCCGACGACGCCCGAGATATAGATGAACCACAGCAGCGGTACGCCGGTGAGCCAGGAAAAGTGGCGAAAGCCGGTGTACCGCCCGAGCAGGAATTCGCGCAGCAGATGCAGCAGCGTGACCAGGAGGAAGGCGTCGGCGGCGTAGCGGTGCAGGCTGCGCAGCACGCCGCCGAGGTACCACTGCTCGCGCGAGAGCCAGTTTATGGAGCGATAAACGCCGTCGACCGAGGTGTCGAGCACGGCGTAAAGATACAGTCCGGTGACGGCGATAATCCAGAAGAACAGGAAACCGAGTGCGCCGAGATGGCGCCAGGGGTTGAGCGCAGCGCCGAAT
>DAIRFM010000066.1:6355-8129 GCA_036795025.1 Burkholderiales bacterium
GCCGAGCGTCTGCGCGTCAACCATTCGTTGAGGAAGAACCAGATGATCCAAAGCAGGAAGGTCGCGCCGCCGGCGATCTCGAGGACGAGTCCGTAGCTTACGCGATACTTGCCGGTGCGCGGGTCATATACCGAGCACAGTATTCGTACCTGCTCGAGGATCGCGGAGAGGCTGGTAGCGTCGGCAACGGGGGTGCCGGTGATGAGTTGCTTGAGCGGTTCGGTAAGATAGTCGGCGGAATAGTCCTCGCCATAAATCTGGCGATAGATGCGCCCCTCGGCGTCAACCACGCTGACCTGCAGCAGGTGGTCGAAACCCGCCGCGGTGGCGACGAAGCCGAAGCCGAAGTCGCGCGCCAGATCCGGCACGATGGCAGCGGGCGGGCTGAGAAATTCCCAGTTGGGCGAGTTGATGCCGTACTGGGCAGCGAAGGACTTGAGCGCCTGCGGCGAGTCGGCCGGCTGGTTGAAACCGATGCTGATCACATTGAACCGGCCGTCGCCGAGGGCATCCCGCGCGACCGAAACCGCCTTTTGCAGCGCCCGGGTGGTCGTTGGGCAGACCTGAAAACAGCCGGTGTAAATGAAGCTCACCAGCAGCGGTTTGCCGCGGTAGCTCGACAGGCGAATGGCTCGGCCCTCGCGGTCCTGCAGGGTGTAGTCGCCGATGGCGCGCCCCACTGCGGCCTGGCTGCCACGCAAGGCGGCAGTCTGGTCCAGGGCGGGAGCGAACGCCGGCGCGACGGCCGCGCCCGGCGCAGCGCCTTCCAACGCCGCGGCAGGGACGGCCACGCAACAGAATATTGCCAGCATTGCGTCGGCGTAAAGGCGGCGCCACCGGCCGTGAGCAGCAGGGCCGGTGTAAGCCGCCAAGAATTGCGCTCGGGTAGGCTGCATAGGTTGACGAACCGATCCCGTTCCGGGCTCGGCCGCGGCAATCGGGCGCAAGCTGTTCCTGCTCAGAATAGCAGCGCGTCGGTCATCGCTGCCAAGAGCAACAGGCTCAGTTGAGCCAGCGACGCGTGGAACGAGCTCATCGCCGTCTTGCGGCTGGGCGCGCGCGCCAGTTGCCACGCTTTGCGAATGAAATGGGCACCGCCGGTCAGGGCGCCAGCGAAATAGATCAGGCCCGCCCCGAAGAAGACAGGCAGCAGCGAAACGCCGACCAGCGCGAGGGTGCTGGCGAATACGATTTGCGCGGCGCGTGCATCCCCGACGACCACCGGCAGCATCGGCACGCCCGCCGTTGCGTAGTCGGAACTGTTGGCGATGGCAAGGCTCCAGAAATGGGGCGGTGTCCACAGGAACAGCACCAGCGCGAGCAGGAGCGGCACCGCGCCCAGTTCCGGATTCGCCGCCGCGGCGCCTGCGAGCACGGAAAAACTCCCCGCCAGCCCGCCGACGACGATGTTGAGCCAGGTGCGGCGCTTGAGCCAGACGGTATAGACGACGGCGTAGAAAAATGCGCCGAGGAAAACGTACAGTGCGGCGAGCGGATTGGTCGCATACCACGCCGCCGCGACCGATCCTGCAAGCAGGATGCCAATCAGCGCCAGCCATGCCGGCGTATGGCGCAGCTCGCCGGTAGCGAAGGCGCGGCCGCGGGTGCGCAGCATCAGCCGGTCGGTGTCGTACTCGACATACTGATTGAACGCGCCTGCACTCGCCGAGGCGATCAGCACGGCGAGCGCGAGCACCGCGAGCGGGATCCCGCCAGGCCCGGCCCCGGGGGTGACGGCGAAGCCGGCCAAGGCGGTGATCATGATGACAAAACC
>DAIRFM010000307.1:0-2911 GCA_036795025.1 Burkholderiales bacterium
CTGGCGCAGATCGAGCGCCTCAACCCCAGGCTGAATGCCATCGTCAGCCTGTACGCCGAGCAGGCTATGGCGCAGGCCGCAGCCGCGGACGAGAAGCAGGCGCGGGGCGAAGCGCTCGCACCGTTGCACGGCTTGCCGGTCGCGCACAAGGATCTGATGCTCACCAAAGGCATGCGCACCACCTTCGGCTCGCCGATATACAAGGACTTCATTCCCGATCAGAACATGCTGATCGTCGACCGGCTGCAGGCGGCCGGGGCGATTTCCATAGGCAAGACCAACACCCCCGAATTTGGTGCCGGGTCGCAGACCTTCAACGCCGTATTCGGCAAGACGCTCAACCCCTACGACACCAGCAAGACCTGCGGCGGTTCCTCCGGGGGATCGGCGGTGGCGCTGGCCGCCGGCATGGTGCCGCTAGCCGACGGCAGCGACATGGGTGGGTCGCTGCGTTGTCCGGCGAATTTTTGCAACGTCGTCGGCATGCGCACTTCGCCCGGGCGCGTGCCGATCTGGCCGGCGAAGACCGGCTGGAGCACGCTCGGGGTGGAAGGGCCGATGGCGCGCACCGTGGAAGATTGCGCGCTGATGCTGAGCGTGATTGCGGGTCCGGATGCGAGAAGCCCGATCGCCATCGCCGCGCCGGGCAGCCTGTTCGCGCGGCCGCTGGCGCGCGACTTCAAGGGCGTGCGCATAGCCTGGAGTGCCGACCTCGGCGGGCTCCCCGTGGATGCGCGCGTCGCTGCGGTGCTTGAGTCGCAGCGACCGGCCTTTGCCGCGCTCGGCTGCGCGATCGACGAAGCGACGCCGGATCTCTCCGACGCCAACGAAATCTTCGGTACCCTGCGCGCGTGGCAGTTCGAACTTTCGTTTGGCGAACTGCTGGACCGGCAGCGCGGCCAGCTCAAGGACACGGTGATCTGGAACATCGAGGCCGGGAGGAAACTCTCCGGTCCGGAAATCGGCGCCGCCGAGCTCAAGCGCACGGCGTTATTCAACCGCATGCACGGTTTCATGCAGCGCTACGAGTTTCTCATCCTGCCGGTGAACCAGGTGCCGCCTTTCGACGTCAACCAGGCCTACGTCACCGAGATCAACGGCGTGAAAATGGACACCTATATCGACTGGATGAAGTCCTGCTGCTTCATCACCGTTACCGGCCACCCGGCGATCTCGGTGCCCTGCGGCTTCACCCCGGACGGGCTGCCGGTGGGGGTGCAGATCGTTGGCCGGCACCAGGATGATTTCGGCGTGCTGCAGCTTGCCTACGCCTTCGAACAGGCGACGCAGTTGTGGAAGCGCCGCCCGGAGATTGCCGCACCGGATTCCGTTGTTCGTCCATAATGAAGTTTGATTGTACAAGAGCGGTATTTTATGCATAACCTGCTGAAGTCCGCATGGCGGACAAGTTCTGGGCGGCCGGACGTGCTGTCAGCGGAGGTTTAGACTTATATTTTAATCGTCCATAACTAAAACTAAACTAAAACGGCCTCTTTCCCGAAAGGCGAGCCGAAATCCAGAAATCACGCGACAAACTCAAAACAGCGTGAGGAGTCTAGTGGTATGACAACTGCGCAACACCAAAGGAGGCGGTCATGCAACGAACTACTCAAGGCATCAGTGAAGATTGGCTTTCGGTATGGATTGGATTGCTCATATTCGTGCTCGCGCTGGGGATTGTCGCGGGAGTGGACATCCTGGGATGGGTAGTCACCACCAACGTCTGGAATGACCTCACCAAAAGTTTAGCACCGGCATCCAAGGCGTATGCAGGGATGGGTGGGGTTGTCTCCCTCGTCGTGACTTACGTCGTCCTTCTAGTGCTAATGACGGTGGGGGCGATAGCGCTGAAAGCCGATGCGAAGCGGTTCGCGCTGGGCTTTACCGCCGTGTTCTGGATCAGCTACCTGTGCTGGATGGTCGGCAGTTGGGCGAATTTCGCCGTAAACACGCCCGCTGACATGCAAAAGTTCGGTGTCGGCTGGTCGTTGCGGCTGACGGCTGAAGGCGGGTTTATCGTAGCACTGGTTGTCGGCGTCATTATCGGCAACTTCATGCCTGGTTTCGCCGCCTGGATGCAGGAGGCGATCAGACCCGAGTTGTACATCAAGACGGCAATCGTTATTCTCGGCGGCTTCCTGGGGATTACCGCGGCCGAAAAACTGGGCCTCGCGACGTCGCTGATGTTCCGCGGCTTCGCGGCAATTGTCGAAGCCTATCTTATCTATTGGGCGGTCGTCTATTACGTCGCGCGCAAGTGGTTCAAGTTTAGCCGCGAGTGGGCGGCGCCTCTCGCGTCCGGTATCTCGATCTGCGGCGTTTCGGCCGCAATCGCGACCGGCAGCGCGATTCGGGCGAGGCCGGTGGTGGCGATCATGGTGTCGTCGCTGGTCGTCATTTTCGCGGTGGTCGAGTTGCTGATCCTGCCGTTCGCTGCGCAGGCATTCCTGTCCCATGAGCCGATGGTCGCGGCGGCGTGGATGGGATTGGCGGTGAAAACCGACGGGGCGGCGGTGGCAAGCGGGGCGATTACGGAATCCTTAATCCTGGCGAACGCCGCGGCGGAGGGCATCAACTATCAGAAAGGCTGGATCATAGGCACGACCGCCACGGTCAAGGTCTTCATCGATATCTTCATCGGTGTCTGGGCATTCATTCTTGCCTACATCTGGACCCGGCACATCAACGTCAAACCAGGCGAGACCGCCAAGGCCGGTGAAATCTGGGAACGCTTTCCAAAATTCGTGATCGGTTACGTCGTGACGTTCCTGGTAATCCTTTTCTTCGCGCTTGGCGCGCCAGCCGAAACGGCCGGCAAGATCAAAGCCGCGATGAGCGAAGCCAATGTGTTCCGCGGCATCTTTTTCGTGATGACCTTTTTCACGATCGGCGTCATGTCCAATTTCAAGAA
>DAIRFM010000067.1:0-8121 GCA_036795025.1 Burkholderiales bacterium
CGAGGAGGAAATGCCATGAATGCGATGACCGAAACCCAGGCCTTCACGCAAATCGAACTGCGCGACGACGAGCGCCAGCGCTGCGAAGTGTGGACCCGCGTGATGGGCTACCACCGGCCGGTGGCGTCCTTCAACACCGGCAAAAAAGGCGAGCACCACGAACGCAAATTCTTCACCGAGTGCCGCGCCAGCCTGCGCTGATCGAGCGGCAGCGCTGCTGCGTATCGGCGGGCTGACTCCGCTCTCGGCGACCGACTACCCCGGCGAGCTTGCCGCGGTAGTCTACTGCCAGGGCTGCCCCTGGCGCTGCCGCTATTGCCACAACCCGCACCTGCTGCCGGGCCGGGCGGCGGGCGGCATCGCCTGGAGCGAAGTGCTGGAGTTCCTCGGCCGCCGCCGCGGGCTGCTCGACGCCGTGGTGTTCAGCGGCGGCGAGCCGACCGCCCAGTCGGGGCTCGCGCGGGCGATGCGCGAAGCGAAGGCGCTGGGCTATCGCATCGGCCTGCACAGCGCCGGCATTTACCCGCGCCGTTTCGCCGAAGTGCTGCCCCTGGTCGATTGGGTCGGCTTCGACGCCAAGGCGCCGTTCGACACGGCCTATGAGCGCATCACCGGCGTGCGCGCGAGCGGCGGGGCGGCGCTCGAAAGCGCGCGGGCATTGCTCGCCGCTGGCGTGGACTGCGAGTTTCGCACCACCTGGCACGCCGGGTTCCTGTCGCCGGCGGAACTCGACCGCCTCACCCGGACGCTCGCCGATCTGGGCGTGCGCCGCTACGCGCTGCAGGAGTTCCGCGCGATCGGCGGCGTCGGCGTCCGGCCGGAGGGGGCCCCTGTCGCGGCAGACCTCGATGCTTTGGCGCGGCGCTTTCCGCAGTTCAGCCTGCGGCGTGCATAGCAATCGTGTCGGGCGCGGTTCGATGCCGGGGCATTGCGCCGTCGGTCAGCCGCCGGATGCCTTGCACTCGGCGTGGGTCACCACGGCGCCGTCCGAGAGTGTCGCCCCGCCATCCTTGATGTCGAGCGTGGCGTTGCCGTTGCTGTAGCGGGTGCCGGAGGTCGAGGCGGTTTTGTTCAGCCGGAATTCCCGCTCCGGCAGGATCACCCAGGCGGCGGCACCGTTGTCCAGATAACGCACGAACAGGCGCTTTCCACCTTCGCACGTGTATGCGGTCGCGCCGGGCGGGGTGCGCGACAGATCCTGCTCGCCGCCACCGAACGGCCACAGGTCCACGCTTATGCTGCTGCAGGCGCCGAGCAGCAGGGTTGAGCCGGCGAGGGTCAGTGCTGCCATGCGGGTGATTGGATGCTTCATGCTCGTATCCTTCCAGAAACGGGATGTTGAAACCAGTTTATTCTAGATCGCGCTACAGGGTCAGTTCGATGTTGTCGACGAGCCGTGTCCTGCCGAGATAGGCGGCGGCGAGCACCACCAGCTCGCGATCCTCAGGCGCGGGCGCCTGCAGATCGGCGCGGCGGCGCACCGAGATGTATTGCGGCACCCAGCCGTTTTGCGACAGCAGCGCCATGGCTTCGAGTTCGATGCGCTGGAAATTGCGCTCGCCTTTGGTGATACTCTCCTGTGCGTTCCTGAGCAGCGCATGCAGGCGCGGCGCCTCGGCGCGCTCGGCCGGGGTCAGGTAGCCGTTGCGCGAGGACAGCGCCAGGCCGTCCGCGGCCCGCACCGTCTCCGCCGGGATGATTTCCACCGGCAGCGCGAGCTGGCGCACCATGTCGCGCAGCACCAGGTACTGCTGGTAGTCCTTCTTGCCGAAAATCGCCGCATGCGGCATGACCATGTTGAACAGCTTCAGCACTACCGTGGCGACGCCGCGGAAGTGCCCCGGGCGGAAGGCGCCGTCGAGAATGTGCTGCAGATCGGAGGGTTCGACGATGAAGGTCTGCGGCTCGGGGTAGATTTCCTTTTCGTCCGGCGCGAACACCACGTCCACGCCCGCGCCCCTCAACTTATCGCAGTCGGGCTGGAAGGTGCGCGGATAGCGCTCGAAATCTTCCTTCGGCCCGAACTGCAGGCGGTTGACGAAAATGCTCACCACCGTGCAGGCGGCCTTGGGTTTGGCGATGCGTATCAGGTCGATATGCCCCTCGTGCAGGTTGCCCATGGTGGGCACGAACACGTTGTTGGGCTCGCGCTGCAGCCGCTCGCGTAGCGCTGTGACGGAGGTGACGATGTCCATGTTCATTCGCCCAGGTTGAAGAACTCGCGCTGCCCGCGCATGCCCTCGATGCGCTCAAGCAGCAATCCGAAATCGGCCGGCCGGTCGACGAAATTGAGCCGTTCCGAATTGACGATCAGCACCGGCGTGCCGCTGTGGTGATAGAAGAACCGGTTATAGCTTTCCGCAACCAGGGCGAGGTAGGCCTCCGAGATCGGCCGCTCGAACTCGACGCCGCGGCGCCGGACGCGCTCGATCAGCGTTTCCGTCTGCGCCTGCAGGTAGATCACCAGGTCGGGCCGCGGCGCCTGCGGCGAGAGCGTGGCGTAGATCTGCTGATACAGGTGCAGCTCGTCGTTGTTGAGGGTGAGGCGCGCGAACAGCGGATCCTTGTCGAGCAGGAAATCGGCCACGGTCACCCGGCTGAACATGTCGATCTGGGCGAGGTTGCGCAACTCGTTGAAGCGCTGGAACAGGAAGAACAGCTGCGTCGGCAGCGCGTAGCGCTCCATGTCCTGGTAGAAGCGCGCGAGGAACGGATTTTGCTCCGGATGCTCGAGCAGTAGCTCGGCCTTCAGGTGCTCGGAAAGGCGCCTGGCGAGGCTGGTCTTGCCCACGCCTATGGGGCCTTCGACGACGATGTAGCGGTACTTATCCAAGGTTGGAGCGCAATTCACAAGCTGAGTTTAACCGCACCGGACGCAGCGGGCGCAAAAACGCTGCGTCATTGCGCGGCAAGCCGGACGATGGGTTGATTCGCGCAGCGCGCGAGCCAGTCCGCCGCGGGCCCTCTGCCGGGAATGACGCAGGCGGGCGCGATCTCGACGAGCGGCGCCAGCACGAAGGCGCGCTCGTGCATGCGCGGATGCGGCACCACGAGCCCGGGCTCGTCGATGGTCTGCGCATCGTAGAGCAGCAGGTCGAGGTCGAGAGTGCGCGGCGCGTTGCGGAAAGAGCGCTCGCGGCCGAAGCGCTGTTCGACCGCCAGCAGGGCCGCGAGCAGGGCCTGCGGCGCGAGGCCGGTCGATAACTGCGTTACGGCGTTGACGAAATCGGGCTGGTCCGCATGGCCGAGGGCAGCGCTGCGGTAGAGCGAAGAGGCGGCAACAAGCTGCACCTGCGGCAATTCGGCCAGCGCCGCGAATCCCTGGCGCACCTTGCTCTCGGGGTCGGCGAGATTGCTGCCCAGGGCGATGAATGCGATGTGCATCGATGTCAAATATCAGTTGACTACCGCAGAGGACGCAGAGAGGAAACCAAGAGGCCGTTTCAGAATTACCGAAACGGCCCCTGAATTAGGGGAGCATGAGGGGAGGTATCCCCTCATTTTGTAACGAGCTCTAAGCATCTCAAGCAAAACCTCCGCGTCCTCTGCGGTTGGTTAATTCTCCGGTTCATCCTGAGCCGGCACCTGCTCCGGTGCGTCCCCCGTCTTGCTCTTGCGCCGGCGGCGCGCTCGCTTCTTCGGCGCGGCGTCGGGGATCAGCATGGCGTTGCGCTCTTCCGTCTCCGCGTCCTGAAAGCGGGTCCACCAGTTGGCCAGTTCCATCGACACCTCGCCGCTCTCGGCGCGCAGCAGCATGAAATCGTAGCCGGCGCGAAAGCGCGGGTGGGTGAGCAGCACGAAGGCGCGCTTGCCCGAGCGCTGTTCCAGGCGCGGTTGCAGCGCCCAGATTTCTTTCATGGTCGTGGTTAAACGCCGCGGAATCGAGAGCTTGTCGGTCTGAGCGTCCAGCACCTGGTCCATGGCGAGGTACAGCGCGGGAATGCTGCGCAGGTCTTTGCTCTCGTTGATTTTCCACGCTGCCAGCACCTCGTGCCACAGGAGGGCGGCGAACAGGAACGCGGGCGAGACCGATTTACCGGTCTGGATGCGCGTATCGGTCTGTTCCAGCGCGAGGCGCAGGAAGCGCGCGCCCAGCGGCTGTTCCACGATCACGTCCAGCAGCGGCAGCAGCCCGTGGTGCAGGCCTTCCTTGCGCAGCTGCGCCAGGCAGGCCGCGGAATGACCCGAGAGCAGCAGCTTCAGCATTTCCTCGAACAGCCGCGCCGCGGGCACGTTTTCGATCAAGCCCGCGAGTTCGTGGATGGGCGCCCGCGTTTTCGAGTCTATGCTAAAGCCGAGCTTGGCGGCGAAGCGGACCGCCCGCAGCATGCGCACCGGGTCCTCGCGAAAGCGCAGGCTCGCGTCGCCGATGATGCGCATGGTTTTCTTGCGCACGTCGGCGAAACCGCCGTGGTAGTCGAGCACCGTTTCGTCGTGCGGGTCGTAATAAAGGGCGTTGGCGGTGAAATCGCGCCGCGCCGCATCCTGCACGCGCGTGCCGTAGACGTTGTCGCGCAACAGCCGCCCGTGCTCGTCGGCTTCTCCGCCTTCGCCGGCGCGGAAGGTGGACACCTCGACGGTCTCCGGGCCGAACAGCACGTGCACCAGCTTGAACCGCCGGCCGATCAGGTGGGAGCGCCGGAACAGCCGGTGTATCTCGTCCGGATGCGCATCGGTGGCGACGTCGAAGTCTTTTGGAACCACCCCGAGCAGCAGGTCGCGCACCGCGCCGCCGACGATGTAGGCGGAGTAATCGTGCGCTCGCAGAATGTCGCACACCTTGAGCGCGCCGTGGCTGATGGAACTGCGGGCGATGCCGTGCTTGTCGCGCCCGTATATCCTGGGCGCCGGCTCGGCGCCCATGTTGAACATGCGGCGGATGAATTTCTTGATCAAGGTGCGGGAATGAACAGGTTAGGGTTGGACCCGTCGGCGAGCTCGAGCTTGCATGGATAAAGGGCCTCCAGATCGCCCCGGGGTGAGCAGACCGGACGCAAGGCCGCTGCGGGCCGCATGATACCTCAAATCCGGGCGGCCGCAGCGGCACGCCGCCCATGCCGGCCCGTGCGGGGCGGGGAGCGCGAGCCTAATCGAGCGCAATGACATCCCAGCCGCGCGAGAGCGCCGTCTGTTCGAGCGAGGGATCGGGCCGGACCGCAATCGGGTGCGACACCAGCTCCAGCAGCGGCAGATCGTTGTGGGAATCGCTGTAAAATCGGCTTTCGGAAAAATCGTTCCAGCGCCTGCCCTGCGCGGCAAGCCACTGCTCGACCCGGGTGATCTTGCCTTCGCGAAAGCAGGGTGTGCCGCTCACCTTGCCGGTGAATCTGCCCCCGGCTTCCTCGGGCTCGGTGGCGACGAGGTGCGCCACGCCGAACTCGCGCGCGATCGGCGCGGTGACGAAGGAGTTGGTGGCGGTGACAATGGCGCACAAATGCCCCTCCTGCAAATTCCGCGTGACCAGCCGGCGCGATGCGGCGGTGATGATCGGCAGGATTTTCAGCGCCATGAACTGCGCGTGCCAGGCGTCGAGCTGCGTGCGCGGGTATTGCGCCAAGGGCGCGAGCTGGAAGTCGAGAAAGGCGTAGATGTCGAGCCGGCCGGCCTTGTACTGTTCGAAGAATTCCTGATTGCGATGCTCGTAGCTGTTGCGCTCGAGCACGCCCTGTTCGATCAGGAATTGCGCCCATTCGTAGTCGCTGTCGCCGTCGAGCAGGGTGTTGTCGAGGTCGAATAGAACCAGTTCCAATGCGATTCCCTTATCGTCTATTTTGCGCGGACGAGAAACCGTCCGCGCGGATCGTCGATGGCGCACGGATGAAAAGCCATCCGTGCGCCATCGGCGATCTTGTATAAAAAACCCACGCCGTACTTGCTGTTAACCATAACCGTGTTTTTGGTACGGATGGTTTCTATCCGTACCAAAAACACGGTTGGCGCGCGCAGCGCGCAAGTCCTCTGGTGGCATGCGACAGTACTCTATGGTTTGTCTTTCATCGATTCCAGGGCATCTCTGACCAATGGCAGGGTGACCGGACGTTTTTGCTCGAGCGAGTAGCGATCGAGCGCATCGAGGATGCCGATCAGGCTCGCCATGTCGCGGCGCGCATGTTTCAACAGGTAGGCGATGACATCCTCGGGGAGATCGAGCGCGCGCCCGCGGGCATGCTCGCGCAGCGCCGCCGCCTTTTCCGCGTCCGACAAGGGGTGCAGCTGGAACGCGAGGCCCCAGGCGAGGCGGCTGCGCAGATCCTCGCGCAGCGCGAGCTGCGCCGGTGCGGCATCGCCGCTGGCAACGAGCGCACCGCCGGCTGCGCGCACGCGGTTGTACAGGTCGAACAGGGCGATCTGACCGCCTGCCGACAAATCCTGCACATCGTCCACGGCGATCACGTTGTCCGCCGCCATGCTGCCGCCCGGTGTCCCGCACAGATACAGCCCCTTGCCGCCGCCCGCGGCTTGGGCGAAGCCGCGCAGCAGGTGCGTGCGGCCGCTCCCCGGCTCGCCCCAGAGGTAGACGAAGCGCTCCCCGCCCGCGCCGCGCGCGATATCCCGCAGCGCCTGCAGGGCCGCGCCGTTGCGCCCGGGCACGTAGTTGTCCAGAGTCGGCGCCGGTGGCAGCGCCAGTTGCAGGAGCAGTTGCTGCATCATTTTTTGTACAGGCTGCTGTTGCGATACTGGGCGCCCAGATGGCGCAGGCCCACCAGCAGCGCCGCGCTCGCAGGCAGCGCCAGCAAAACACCGAAGAAGCCGAAGATCTGGCCGAAGGCGAGCAGGGCGAAGATTACCGCCACCGGATGCAGGCCGATGCGCTTGCCCACCAGGAGCGGCGTCACCAGCGTGCCTTCCAGCGTCTGGCCGATGCCGAACACGATCCATACCGGGATAACGCCGCCGATGCTTGGAAACTGCATCAGGGCAACCACGGTCGCGAGCGCCAATCCGGTGAGCATGCCGACGTAGGGCACGAACACCAGCATGCCGGTGATGATGCCTATGGGCAGGGCGAACTCCAGTCCCGCCAGCCACAGGCCAGAGACGTAGAGCACGCTCATCAGAACCATCACCGCAATCTGTCCGCGCAGGAATTCGGCCAGAACGGCATCGATCTCCCTGGCGACGCCGGTCAGCTGCGGGTGCCAGCGCCGCGGCAGCAATTCATTGATCTGCGCCAGCAGAGCGTTCCAGTCGCGCAGCAGGTAGAACAGCACCACCGGCACCAGCAGCAGGTTGACCACGAAGCCCAGCACGGCGAGGCCGCCGATCCTGAGCGAGGCGAGCAGTTTCATCCCCAGGCCGTCTGCGCCTTGCAGGTTTTCGTTGACGAGTTTCTTCAGCCCGGCGAGGTCGAACTGCAGTTCCGCCCCGAACCTGGCCTTGATCCAGGGCGCCAGATTGTCGTTGAGCTGTGCCAGGAAACCCGGCAGCCGCTCCGACAGCAGGCGCACCTCCTTGATGAACAGCGGCAGCAGGATCAGGAGCAGCAGCACGAACAAACCGCCGAGGAGCAGCATGACCAGCACCGCGCCCAGGGTGCGCGGCACCCGGTGGCGCCCGAACCAGCTTACCAGCGGATTGCTGATGTAGGCGAGGATGGCGGCAAACAGGAAAGGCGCCAGGATCGGGCTCAGGAAATAGAGCAGCGCAATAACCACCGCGGCGGGGATAAACCACCACAGGTTGTTCGGCTCGGCCAGGATTTTGGGCGTCATTTCGAGTAGACTTCGCACTGCAAAACCCAAAACTGTAGCCGTATCTCGCCAAACATACAAATCTTGAACACTCCCCCCAAAGAATCCTTGTCTTACCGCGATGCCGGCGTGGATATCGACGCCGGTGACGCCCTGGTCGAGGCGATCAAGCCGTACGCCAGGCGCACCATGCGGCCCGAGGTGCTGGCCGGCATCGGCGGCTTCGGCGCGCTGGTCGAAATCTCGAAGAAATACCGCGAGCCGGTATTGGTTGCGGGCACTGACGGCGTCGGCACCAAGCTGAAACTCGCGTTTCATCTGAACCGTCACGATACGGTGGGGATCGACCTGGTCGCGATGAGCGTCAACGACGTGCTGGTGCAGGGCGCCGAGCCGCTGTTCTTCCTCGACTACTTCGCCTGCGGCAAGC
>DAIRFM010000308.1:0-2907 GCA_036795025.1 Burkholderiales bacterium
GCGGCGGTGGGCGCCCTGGGGGGATTGCTCCTGGCGGCGGTCTATCGCTTCATCAACCACTGGCGCGAGAAAGCGGCGGGCGCCGGCGCCGCGGGCGTGATCTGGACGACGATGAAGGATCTCGGCTCGATCCTCAAGGACTCGTCCTTCCTCTGCGGCAAGACCACGGCGATGGTGTGCTGGCTGTTCGTCGGATCGAGCATCTTCTCCGCCGCCTTCGCACTGCTCGGCGGGCAGGAGATCGTGGAAAACTGGGTGATGTCTCTCGGCCTGACGCCGGTGCAGTTCATGCTCCTTGCGCAGTCCATCATTTTCATCCTCGGCTGGCCGCTGGAGTGGACCGAGATCATCATCATTTTCATGCCGATTTTCATTCCGCTGCTGCCGAAATTCGGTGTCGATCCGCTGTTCTTCGGCCTGCTGGTGGCGCTCAACCTGCAGACCGCGTTCCTGTCGCCGCCGGTGGCGATGGCGGCGTTCTATCTCAAGGGCGTGTCGCCGCCGCATGTGACGCTGAACCAGATTTTCGCCGGCATGATGCCGTTCATGGCGATCCAGGTGTTCGCAGTGTTCCTGCTTTACATGTTCCCCGGAATCGGACTGTGGCTGCCTAGCGTGCTCTACGGGCACTGAGCCGGCAAGGCCGGGAAAAGGGCAACCCATGCGGTTGCCCTTTTCATTTGCAGTAGAATCGATTTATCAATACTCGAACGCAAAGACATGACGCAACTGATTGAACAACTCAACGCCATCGTCGGCAAAGCCGCGGTCATCACCGACCCGCAGGATGTGGCCCCCTACGCCACCGACTGGCGCAAGCGCTACTTCGGCAAGCCGCTGGCGGTGGTGAAGCCGGCCAGCACGGCGGAAGTCGCCGCAGTGGTGAAGCTTTGCGCCGCGACCCAAACCGCGATCGTGCCTCAGGGCGGCAACACCGGCCTGTGCGGCGGCGCCACCCCGGATGCGGGTGGCGGCCAGATCGTGCTCAAGCTGTCGCGCCTGAACCGCATCCGCGCGGTCGATGCGGTCAACAACACCATCACCGTCGAGGCCGGCTGCGTGCTCGCCAATCTGCAGCAGGCGGCCGCCGCGGCGGGACGCCTGTTTCCGCTGTCGCTCGCGGCCGAAGGCAGCTGCGAGATCGGCGGCAACCTCTCCACCAACGCCGGCGGCACCGCGGTGCTGCGCTACGGCAACGCGCGCGACCTGGTGCTCGGCCTGGAAGTGGTGCTGCCCGACGGGCAGATCTGGGATGGCTTGCGCGGCTTGAGGAAGGACAATACCGGCTACGACCTGAAACAGCTGTTCGTCGGCGCCGAGGGCACGCTCGGCATCATCACTGCGGCGGTGCTCAAGCTCTTTCCGCGGCCGCGGGCGCGGGCCACCGCGCTGGTGGCGCTGGCGAGCCCGGCAAAGGCGCTGGAACTGCTGTCGCACATACAGGGCGCCTGCGGCGACCGCGTCACCGGCTTCGAGCTGATGTCGGCATTCTGCCTGTCGCTGGTGGCAAAGCACTTTCCCGCGACCCGGCTGCCGTTGGCGCAGGCGCATGCGCAATACGTGTTGCTGGAACTATCGGATACCGCGAGCGCCGAAAGCCTCGACGCCGCCCTGCAGGGAGCGCTGGCCGAGGCGGCCGAGCGCGGCCTGGTGCTCGATGCCGCGGTGGCCGCGAGCGAGGCGCAGGCCGAAGCGCTGTGGGCGCTGCGCGAGAACATCCCCGAGGCGCAGGTGCACGAGGGCAAGCAGATCAAGCACGACGTCTCAGTGCCGATCTCGCGCATTGCCGAGTACATCGCCGTCACCGACGCCGAGCTGCAGCGCGCCTTCCCCGGCGTGCGCATGGTCACTTTCGGCCACCTGGGCGACGGCAACCTGCATTACAACATCGCGCATCCAGAAGGCGGCGACGAGGACGCCTTCATGGCGCGCGCGAGCGAAGTGAGCCGCGTGGTGCACGACAGCGCCGCGCGCTTTGGCGGCTCGATCTCGGCCGAGCACGGCCTGGGGCAGTACAAGCGCGACGAGATCCTGCGCTACAAGTCGCCGCTGGAGATGGATCTGATGCGCAGAATCAAGGCTGCGCTTGATCCGCAGGGAATAATGAACCCGGGGAAAGTGCTGTAAGCTGAATCGCAGTGTTCGACCCGCGAAAAAAAGCCCGCCAGAAGAGGCGGGCTTTTTTTGCCTGCGACGGGCGCGAGGCGCCCGTTCAGTGCTTAAGGCAACATGCTGTGGTCGTAGGTGCGGATGTCCCTATCCTTGGTCTCGGTCAGGAAGATCGCGCCGATGATCAGCGTCATCACTGAAACCACGATCGGGTACCACAGCCCATAGTAGATATCACCCGTCGCCGCGACCATCGCCGTCGCCGTCAGCGGCAGCATGCCGCCGAACCAGCCGTTGCCGATGTGGTACGGGAGCGACATCGACGTGTAGCGGATCTGGGTCGGGAACAGCTCCACCAGGAACGCCGCGATCGGGCCGTACACCATGGTCACGTAGATCACCATGATCACGAGGATCAGTTCGGCCATGAACCAGTTGACCTTGGCCTTGTCCGCGCCCGCCACGTAGCCGGTTTCCTTCAGCGTGGCGTCAAGCTTCTTCGCGTCCCAGCCTTCGACCCTGGTAGTGCCTATCGTGGCGACCACCGTCTTGCCGGGCTCGGCCGGTACCGACTTGAACGACAAGCCGTGATTGGTGAGGAAGTCCTTCGTCTTGTCGCAGTCGGAGAACTTGCTCCACGGTCCCACGAACAGATGGAACTGGCAGTCGGTCGCCGCCACGGTGATCGACGTTTTCTGCGAGTATTCCTCGAGCGCCGGGTTGACGTAGTGTGCAAGCGCGCCGAACAGCGGGAAGTAAGTCACCGCCGCGATCAGGCAGCCCGCCAGGATGATCTTC
>DAIRFM010000309.1:0-2904 GCA_036795025.1 Burkholderiales bacterium
CATCCTTGGAGATGCCATACGTTTCCTGGATCTTGCCGGCAAGTTTATCGCGCTTGCCTGCAATCACGTCGAGCTGGTCATCGGTGAGCTTGCCCCACTGCTGCTTGACATTGCCCTTGAATTGCTTCCAGTTGCCTTCGATGCGATCCCAGTTCATTTCTGTGTCCTTCAAGTTGATGGAAAATCGGCATGGTGCAAGCACCGCTTGCCCGCTATCTCGCAAGTACGACGTTATCGCGTATGCATATCGTCGTCTGTCTGCCAGCGCACATACTTAACGCCCAAGCAGTTCACCAAGCGGCTTGAGCGCGTCGACGCGGTCGCAGACCACTTTGACGATGGCGACCAGCGGCGCGCCGAGCAAGAGCCCCCAGATGCCCCAAAGCCAGCCGAAGAACAGCAATGCGATGAATAGCACCGCCGCGTTCACACGCGCGGCCCGGCTCTGCAGCCAAGTCATGAACACGTATCCAATCGCGCCCGCGACAAGCAACGCCACGCCGGCTATGGCCACGGCATGAAGCACCGATTCAAACTGGAGAAAGGCAGCTACGGCGCTTCCGAGCACGATCAGCGCCGAACCCAGGTAAGGGATGAAGTGCAGCACGCCGGCGGCAACGCCCCAGACGCCTGCATGCTCCATGCCGAGCGCCTCGAATGCGAGCCAAGTACCAATTGCGACAAGAGTGTTGGACAGGAGCGTGGCGAGGAGGTAGCTCTGAACCTGCACGTGGATCTCCGCAAGAATCCGCACGGCGTCCTTCTTGCGCGACAGCGAAGGGCCGACGAACTGCACCAGCTTGCGCCGGAAATGCACCCCCGAAGCCAGCAGGAAATAGGCGAGCAACAGCACGATCGGCGCTTGCGCAGCAACGGTAATCAACAGGCGGGACTGCGCGATAGCGTAGTCGCGTAACCAAACGGAAGGCTCTGGCGCCCGAACCGTGGCAGCCCGCGTCCCCGGCTTCAGGGCTGCGTCCGCCGCCGCCCCCTGGATCTCGTTGGCGGCCTCCTGCATGTTCTGCAGCGGCGTCTTGCCGCTCTCGCGCGAGTCACTCATGGTCTGCCGTAATTTGCGCGCGGCCTCAGGAAGCCTTTCGATCATCGCTGCGGCATCGTCTCTCAACGAATAGCCGACCCATGACAAACTACCGACCAACGCGACCAGCGCCAACCCCGCTCCTGCGGGACGCGGTATGTAGTGCGCCTCCAGCCAGTCCACCACCGGGCGCAGCGCGTAGCTCGCCAGAATGCCGATCAGCAACGGCACAAAGAACGCGCGCGCCAGGTAGAGCGCGGCGACAAGCGCAATGACCGCCAGAACGGTCAACGCCAGGCTCATGCTGGTGTAACGTCGGCGAACCACGACTGCGACGGATTCTACGGCGGGGACAGCCGTATCGGGCGCGACCTCCTTGCCAGCCTCGCTGGATGCCGAAGTCATTAATCCGCGCCGGCTATGATTGTTACCCGTTCCCCGTGTCTCCATCTCGCCGGATTGGCGTCCGTGATCACGCGCATCGATCCATCCCGCAGGCGAATGGTGATTTCGTAGTTTCGGACCGGCTTCCGCTCGATCCCGCCCCGGTTGCCGGCCGTAATCCGGCCCGACGCGTCGACTCCGGTCTTTTCATCGGGGGCTTCGATTTTCCGCGTCGACTCGATCACCCCGCATTCGGCACACCTGTAGGCGCGGGCGCCAGGTGCTGCGATAGCCGGCGCCGCGGCCGCTACAGGCGGCTCAGCGGGTGCGGGGATACCGTTAAAGCCCTGGGCCGAGATCGCCAGGGAGCCAATTGCAATGCCGCTGACCAGGATCGCAGCAATACCTCCGACCAGCAGCGGCAGATGCAGGGGCTTGTTCGCTTGCGTATTCATTTCGGCTTTCTCTTTCTTCACGGTCTCGAAACCCGGCTCAGTAACGACTGGATCGCGGGACTTCGATCATTACGCCGATTGTGCCGGCCGCATGCGGGACTCTCTGTGCGATGGCGCGCATAACGCGGAAAAGAATGCGATTGCTTGCCGACCCTGCCAACCGCTTAAATCTCTTCAAATCAATATGAACAGTTAAGGCGTGGCACGCAATTCGCCTAATACACGAGCGTGGGGCCATTGTTACCCCTTCGATGAGCACGTTCTGTGCGCTCGCGTACATACCACGCAAACTATTTGGTTTAGCCTGCGGTCCATCTATGAAGCCCATGTCGGTGGTACCCGCCGCAATCGCTCAGCCGACGCCACAGGAACTCGCGCTGTCGGGGTCTTGGACTGCGCGCGGCATCGGCGCAATCGAGCCGCAACTCGACGCGCTGTTCGCGCCTTCCAAATCAGAGATGGTGGTCGACGGTGCGCGCATCGAGGCTCTCGATACCGCTGGCGCTTGGGTCCTGCAAAAACTCCTGCAGCGGCTGCGCGACGAAGGTACCGCCG
The DNA here is from genome assembly GCA_036795025.1 of Burkholderiales bacterium. GTDB lineage: Bacteria > Pseudomonadota > Gammaproteobacteria > Burkholderiales > SG8-39 > 2-12-FULL-64-23. The sequence goes on from DAIRFM010000309.1 coordinate 2,434, forward strand.
TCCAGGTGCGCGACTTGCGCCCGGAATTCGCCAAACTGCTGGAAGTCGTAGAGCGGCAGATAACCGATCAAAAAGATACCCTCTCCCCAGTTGCCGGCGCGCCCTCGTCGACGCTTGAAGGCTTGGGCCGGAGCGCTGCAGCCGCCTTCGAACAGACCGTTGCGCTGCTCGGCTTCGTCGGTGAAAGTGCGGTCGCGCTTGCAGGAAGCGTCGCGCACCCGGCGCGATTCAGGTGGCGTCCCATCCTGTACAACATACGCAGCGCCGGATTCGATGCACTGCCCATCGTCGGGCTGCTGTCGTTCATGCTCGGGATCGTTATCGCCTATCAGGGCGCCGACCAGCTCAGGCAATACGGCGCCAACATCTTTGTTGCCGATCTCGTCGGCTTGTCCATGCTGCGCGAGTTCGCACCCTTGATCACCGCCATCATCATCGCCGGACGCTCGGGCTCCGCCTACGCCGCGCAGA
>DAIRFM010000068.1:0-1747 GCA_036795025.1 Burkholderiales bacterium
CCCGTATGCGCCGCTGGCGCCGCTGTTCAATGCGCTTACCGCCCCTTTCCTGCGCCCGTTCCGGCGTATGGTTCCGCCCATCGGCAACGTCGACTTGTCGCCGCTGTTCGCCTTGGTCGCGGCGCAACTGCTGCTGATCCCGCTCGAATACGTTACGCGCGCGGTGGCGGGGCTGCTTTGAGCTGGTATCAGATCGGCCGCGACGGAGTCACGATCCAGATTCAAGCCCAGCCCGGCGCCAAGCGCACCGAGGTCGCCGGCTTGTACGGCGATTGCCTCAAGCTGCGCCTGGCTTCGCCCCCCGTGGACGGGAAAGCCAACGAATGTCTGATTGAGTTCCTGGCCGAGCGCTTGGGTGTGAAGCGGGGTCAGGTAAAGATCACCCGGGGACTAAGCTCGCGCCGCAAGAACGTGTTTGTGGCGGTGGCGGGGTTTCAACCCGCGGCTTTGCTTGAGAAAGACGGCGAAAAGGCCTGACCCGGGATCGCTGCGCAGGCGATTGCTGCGCCAGGTTTACCGTTGCGTCTGACTGCGTTCAGCCAGTTCCCGCGTTGTAGACGATCTGGCCCTGCACCAGGGTATAGCGCACCTTGCCCGGCAGTTCGATGCCGAGGAAGGGTGTGTTCTTGCCTTGACTCTTGAGCGCGGCGGCGCTCACCTTGCCGTAGTGTTCCGCATCGAAGATGCAGACATCGGCTGTATGGCCCTCCGACAAGTGGCCGGCGTCCAGGCCGAGTATCCGCGCCGGCGCTTGCGTGATGCGCGCGAGCGCCTGCGCCAGCGGCACCTTCAATTCGAGTGCCCACTTCAGCGTGAGCGGCAGCAGCAGTTCCAGGCCGGTCGCGCCGGCTTCAGATTCGCCGAAAGGCAGCAGCTTCGAATCTTCGTCTACCGGCGTGTGGTCGGAGCAGAGCGCGTCGATGGTGCCGTCCTTCAGCCCCTCGCGCAGCGCATTGCGGTCGCGCGCGCTTCGCAGCGGCGGCAGCAGGTGACAATGCGAGTCGAAGTAGCCCAGATCCATTTCCGACAGGTGGGCGTGATGGATGCCGACGTCGCAACTGAGGGGCAGGCCGTCGCGCTTGGCCGCGCGCACCATGGCCACCCCTTCGCGCGTCGACAGGCGGCACAGGTGCACGCGGGTACCGGTGGCGCGCATCAGTTCGATGATGGTGGCAACGGCGATGGTCTCGGCAAAGGCGGGAATCCCCGGCAACCCCAGGCGTGTGGCCACTTCGCCGTCGTGCGCCACCCCACCCTTCGCCAGATATCCGTCCTGCGGGCGCAGCCAGACGCAGAAGCCGAAAGTGGCGGCGTACTGCAGCGCGCGCCACAACACCTGATTGTCCTGCAGCGGCACATCGGCATGGGAGAAGCCCACGCAGCCGGCATCGCGCAGTTCTGCCATCTCGGTAAGCTGTTCGCCGGCGAGGCCGACAGTGAGCGCGCCGATCGGATAAACGTGCGCCAGGTTGAGCGTCTTGGCGCGGTGCTTGAGCATCTCCACCAGGCCGGGTTCGTCCAGCGGCGGCTCGGTGTCGGGCGGACAGGCGAGGCTGGTCACGCCCCCCGCCACTGCGGCCAGCATTTCCGATTCCAGCGTCGCCTTGTACTCGAAACCGGGCTCGCGCAGCCGCGCCGACAGGTCGATCAGGCCCGGGCAGACCACCAGGCCCGTGGCGTCGATCACGCGCTTGGCGCTGAAACCGGCCGGCGCCTTGCCCACGGCGGCGACCTTGCCGGCGGCGAC
>DAIRFM010000068.1:1847-8097 GCA_036795025.1 Burkholderiales bacterium
CCTGCCAGTATGCTCATCACGGCCATCCTGACAGCGATGCCGAAAGTCACCTGCGGCAGGATCACCGCCTGCGCGCCGTCGGCGACCGCGGAATCGATTTCCACGCCGCGGTTCAACGGTCCCGGGTGCATGACGATGGCATCGGGCTTGGCCAGCGCCAGCTTTTCCGGGGTCAGGCCGTAGTACTTGAAAAATTCCTGCGCCGAAGGCAGCAGCGCACCGCGCATGCGCTCGCTCTGCAGGCGCAACATCACTACCACGTCGACGTCGCGCAGGCCCCGTTCCAGGTCGTGAAACACCGTGACGCCCAGCTTCTCGACGCCGGCGGGGATCAGGGTCATGGGCCCGATCACGCGCAGGTCGGGCGTGCCCATCAGGGTGAGCGCGTGGATCAGCGAGCGCGCCACGCGCGAATGCAGCACGTCGCCGACGATGGCGACCGACAGCCTGGTGAAATCCTTCTTGTAGTGGCGGATGGTGTAGAGATCGAGCAGTCCCTGGGTCGGGTGGGCGTGGCGCCCGTCGCCGGCGTTGATAACGTGCAGGTGGCTGGCAACATGGCTCGCGATCAGATGCGGCGCGCCGCTTTGCGCGTGCCGCACCACGAACATGTCCGCATGCATGGCCGAGAGATTGTCTACCGTGTCGAGCAGGGTCTCGCCCTTGGTGTGGGAGGATGCGGCGATGTTGAGGTTGATGACGTCGGCCGACAGGCGCTTGGCGGCGATCTCGAACGTGGTGCGGGTGCGGGTGGAGGGCTCGAAGAATAAATTGAACACCGATTTGCCGCGCAACAGCGGCACTTTCTTGACCTCGCGCGCCGTGACGCCGACGAAAGAGGTGGCGGTATCGAGGATATGTATCAGGGTTTCGCGCGGAAGACCCTCGATGGTAAGCAGGTGCTGCAGCTCGCCCTTGTCGTTCAGTTGTGGGTTACGCATCCAGTTTCAGCCTGAGTTTGCCGTTCTCGTCCCGGTCCAGCACCAGCATGCGCCCCGACGGCACCTCCAGCCGGGCGCCTACATATTGTGCTGCGACCGGCAACTCTCGCCCGCCGCGGTCGATCAGCACGGCGAGGCAGATTGAAGCCGGTCGGCCGTAGTCGAACAATTCGTTCATCGCCCCGCGCACCGTGCGACCGGTGTAGAGCACATCGTCCACCAGGACGATGTGGCGGCCGTCGACTTCGAACGGGATTTGCGTTGGCTTTATCTGTGGATGCAGGCCGGTCTTGTCGAAGTCGTCGCGGTAGAACGAGATATCGAGCAGACCCAGCGGCAGCACGATGCCGAGCGCCGCGTGCAGCCGCTCGGCCAGCCAGACCCCGCCGGTATGGATGCCGACCAGTGCGGTATCGGCGGTGACGTGCGGCTTGAGTTCGCGCACCAGCCCGGCGCACAGGACTTCAGGATCAGGGAGAACCAGGGTCATCGAAATAGCTTTGTAAAATGATCTGTGCCGACACTTGGTGAGCGTGCAGCTTGTGCTTGCGCCCCCCCTTTCCCACCGCCCGTAACGCTTCTTCGGCTGCGGCCGAGCTCAAGCGCTCGTCCACCAGCCTGACCGGCAGCCTGAAGCGGGACTCCAACTGGCGCGCGAAACGACGGCAGCGCCGTGTCAACTCGTGTTCGGCACCGTCCATCGAAAGCGGCAGCCCCACCACCAGAAAGCCGGGTTTCCATTCGGCGACAAGCGCGGCAATTTCGTGCATGCGCGCCGCGTTGCTTTCCGCCGTGATCAGCCCAAGCGGGTGCGCCATGCCAACGCTGGACTCGCCGACTGCGACACCGGTGAATTTTTCGCCGAAATCGAACGCGAGGACCGTTCCCGTCCCGGCGCGGGGAGCAGGCAGTGAGGACGCAGGCGGAGAGGCGGGCATCGCTGTCGATCGGGCTTTGTCGTTACTCCTCACCCTTCCGCCCTCACGCCGCTCAAGCATGTCCGGTATCCTCGGACAAGCTGGTGAAATCCACACCTAGTAGCTCCATCGCCGCGGGCAGCTTTTCCTCGGCGCGCAGGTCGAAGATGATCTGCTCGCCCGCTTCGACGGTCAGCCAGGCGTTCTGCCCCAACTCGTGCTCGAGTTGTCCTGCCGCCCAGCCGGAGTAGCCCAGGGTGACCAGCATCTTGGCCGGACCGCTGCCCTTCCCGACCGCTTCGAGTATGTCTTTGGAGGTGGTGAGACCGAGGCTGTCGCGCACGTTCAGCGTGGAGTGCCACTCCCCCACCGGCTGGTGCAGCACGAAGCCCCGGTCGGTCTGCACCGGCCCGCCGAAATATACGGGAAGGTCGTGCAGTTCGTGCGGCTCAAGCTTGAGATTGATGCGCTCGAACAGCGCTTGCAGGCTCAGGTCGATGGGGCGGTTGACTACCACGCCCAGCGCGCCCTGATCGTTGTGTTCGCAGATGTAGGTGAGGGATTTGGCAAAATAAGGGTCCACCATGTTCGGCATTGCGATGAGAAAATGGTGGGTAAGATCGATCGCCACTGTGGTATTTTAAACCTCTGGCAGAACATACACAATTTTGGCGCAGAACGAACAGATTTACGCTAAAGCCCTGGTCTGGTTCCGGCGCGACCTGCTCCGGGCCGAACAGCCTAGCGCTGGCGCTCCGCTCCATGGGTGATGACTAGATTTCGACCATCTCGAAGTCTTCCTTGCGCGCGCCGCATTCCGGGCAAGTCCAGTTGATGGGCACGTCCTCCCAGCGCGTGCCCGGGGCGATGCCCTCGTCGGGAACGCCGGCGGCCTCGTCGTAGATGTAGCCGCAGATGAGGCACATCCAAGTCTTGAATTCGGTGCTGGTCGATGCTGCTGTCATGTCCTGGGGCTTGGTTTGGGTTAAAATAGCGCCGCATCTTACCCTGTTGCCATGTCTTGTTCCAGCATGGCGCCAACCATGCCCTCCCCACTGCCTCCGATCGTCCTCAGTTTTGCCGGCACCGATCCCACCGGCGGCGCCGGCATCCAGGCCGATTTGCTCACGCTGTCGAGCATGGGCTGCCACGCCCTCACCGTCGTCACCGCGATCACGGTGCAGGACACCGCGGGGGTCGAGGACGTGCTGCCGATCGACGCCGACTGGGTCAGCGACCAGGCGCGCGTGCTGCTGGAAGACATGCCGGTGGCGGCGTTCAAGATCGGCCTGGTGGGCAGCGTGGAAAACTGTGCCGCCATCGCCGAAGTGGTATCGGATTATCCAGACGTGCCGCTGATCCTCGACCCGGTGCTGGCCTCGGGCCGCGGCGACGAGATGGCGACCGATGACCTGATCGAGGCCATGCGCGAACTGCTGATCCCGCAGACCACCATCATCACCCCCAATAGCCTCGAGGCGCGGCGCCTGGCCGACGATGGCAGCGACGAGGAGCGGTCTTTGGAGGACTGCGCCAAGCGCATCCTGGAAATGGGCTGCGAGTACGTGCTGATCACCGGCACGCACGAGAATACGCCGCAGGTGATCAATACGCTCTACGGCCAGCAGGGCGTGATCCGGAGCGACAGCTGGCAGCGCTTGCCCGGCAGCTATCACGGCTCGGGCTGCACGCTGGCCTCGGCCATCGCCGCCACGCTCGCCAACGGTCTGGACATTCCTGAAGCGGTGCGCGAGGCACAGGAATACACCTGGCAGACGCTCAACGCCGGCTTTCGCCCGGGCATGGGGCAGCACATCCCAGACCGTTTCTTCTGGGCGCGGGAAGTAGAGGATGACGAGAAGACGCATGAGGGGTGAGGCGTGAAGCGCAAACTCGCTGGGCTCTATGCAATTACGCCGGATGAGCCCCGCACCGATATTCTCGTCCGCAAAGTCGGTCAAGCGCTCCGGGGCGGAGCTTCTGTGGTGCAATACCGCAACAAAACCGCCGGCCCGGAGTTGCGGCGCGAGCAGGGGCGCGCGCTTGCAGCGTTATGCCGCGAAGCCGGCGCCCCCTTCATCGTCAACGACGATCTCGCGCTCGCGCTCGCGCTTGATGCCGACGGCGTGCATCTGGGTGGGGACGACGGCGACCTGGCCGAGGCGAGGCAGCGCCTGGGGCAGGCCAGGCTGCTCGGTGCTTCCTGCTACAACCGTATTGAACTGGCCGAGGCCGCGGCGCTGGCGGGCGTGGATTACCTGGCTTTTGGCAGCGTGTTCAGTTCCGGCACCAAATCCGGCGCGGTGCGCGCGCCGCTGGCGATTTTCGCCGAGGCGCGCCGGAGCTTCGCCCTGCCCCTGGTCGCGATCGGCGGCATTACCCTTGAAAATGCGCCCCAGGTATTCGCCGCCGGGGCCGACGCAGTGGCCGTGATCAGCGCGGTGTTCGACGCCGGCGACATCGCCGCCAGCGCGGCCGGCTTTACCCGACTTCATCAACAACAGCGGATGCAGCAATGAGTAACGAATCTCTGTTTGCCAAGGCCCAGCAGTTCATTCCCGCCGGGGTCAATTCCCCGGTGCGGGCGTTTCGCGCCGTGGGCGGTGCGCCACGCTTCATCGCGCGCGGCGAGGGCGCCTGCATGTGGGACACCGAAGGCCGGCGGTATATCGATTACATCGGTTCCTGGGGAGCGATGGTGGCGGGCCATGCCCATCCCGAGGTGGTGGCCGCAGTGTGTGCGGCCGCTAAGAAAGGCCTGTCATTTGGCGCGCCGACCGAAGCCGAAATCGAAATGGCCGAGCTGTTATGCAAGTTGCTGCCCGGCATGGAACTGGTGCGCCTGGTGAGTTCGGGTACCGAGGCCACGATGACGGCGTTGCGTCTGGCGCGCGGTTATACCGGCCGCAGCCGCGTCGTCAAGTTTGAGGGCTGCTATCACGGCCATGCCGACAGCCTGCTGGTGAAAGCCGGCTCGGGCGCGCTCACTTTCGGCCAGCCGAGCTCTTCCGGCGTCCCGCCCGAAATTGCCGCCCATACCCTGGTGCTCGACTATAACGATGCCGGGCAACTAGCGCGCAGCTTCGCCGAATGCGGCAAGGACATTGCCGCGGTGATCGTGGAGCCGGTCGCGGGCAACATGAACCTGGTCGCGCCCAAGCCCGAATTCCTGCGCGCCATGCGCGAACTCTGCACCAAATACGGCGCAGTGCTGATCCTGGACGAGGTGATGACCGGCTTTCGCGTTGGCTTGACCGGCGCGCAGGGTCGCTACGGCATCCAGCCCGACCTCACCACGCTGGGCAAGGTCATCGGCGGCGGCATGCCGGTGGGCGCTTTCGGCGGGCGCCGCGACATCATGCAGAAAATAGCGCCGCTCGGGCCGGTCTATCAAGCGGGCACGCTCTCGGGCAATCCGGTGGCGGTCGCCGCCGGCCTGGCCACGTTGAAGCTGGTGCAGGCTCCCGGCTTCTATGAAAAGCTCGGCGCCAGCACGCGTGCGTTGACCGAGGGCCTGGCCACGGCGGCGAAAAAACACGGCGCGGTGTTTTCAGCGCAGGCGATCGGCGGCATGTTCGGCATCTATTTCCGTGCGAGCGTCCCGCGCAGTTTCGCCGAGGTCATGCAGTGCGATAAAGAGATGTTCAACCGTTTCTTCCACGCCATGCTCGAGCGCGGCGTGCACTTCGCGCCTTCGGCCTACGAAGCGGGCTTCGTCTCCGCGGCGCACAGCGAGCAGGATATCGATGCGACCGTCAGCGCTGCCGAAGCGGTGTTCGCAACCCTGGCCAAATAGAAAACGCGAATTGAACGGCGAGCGCGCCGGCGGGTGAAGTCAAAGCGCCGCGCGGTCAGGCGGGATCCGGATCTAACGCGGCTTGAGGCTGTCGCGGATTTCGCGCAGCAGCTTCACTTCCTCCGGCGGCTCGGCCGCCGCCGCGGCTTCGGCACGCTTCATTTTGTTGATCCAGCGCACCAGCATGAAAATAATGAAAGCGAGGATGACAAAATTAATGGAGATGGTGAGGAAGTTGCCGTAGGCGAACACCGGCACGCCTGCCTTCTTGACCGCCTCCAGCGTCACCGCCGTGCCCGGGGGAATGTCCTTGAGCGCGACGAAGTAATTGGAGAAATCCAGTCCGCCCAGCACCCGCCCCACCACCGGCATGATCAGGTCGGTCACCACGGACTCGACGATCTTACCGAAGGCGGCGCCGATGATCACGCCCACCGCCAGGTCGATCACATTGCCCTTCATCGCAAATTCCTTGAATTCCTTGAGCATGGTGTCAGCCTCCTTTCCAGCAATAACAGATGATGAATCCTGGGATGTGCCCGTACCCATAGCGGATTCTAGCAGCCGGGTTATGATTGCAGCATCGCTTTTCCATT
>DAIRFM010000069.1:0-8096 GCA_036795025.1 Burkholderiales bacterium
GCGCTTAAGCGTCTGTTGCATGCGCTCTTTTTCCGCAATAACCTTTTGCGCGTACTGTTGGCCGTCATCACCGAATGCACCGGCGTAGAGCTGCAGCCCGGGCATCAGACCGCCGCCGCGGCGCATGGCGTCTTTGAGGATACGCGTGCCCACCAGAATGTTGGTCATGGGATCGAACACCGAGTCCGCGCCGCCGTGTTCCTCCAGTTTGTCCTGGTGGAATTTGGGAATCACCTGCATCAAGCCCTTGGCACCCATGACGCTCTCGGCGATCGGATTGAAGCGCGATTCGACCGCCATCACTGCCAGGATCAGCAGAGGATCCATCCCCAGCCGGTTGCCAGCCTCATGCGCCGCCCCGACCAACTGCTCGGTCGCGTCCAGCGCCACTTTGTACCTGCGCGAGAGATACACGGCTAGCGTGCGATACTGTGGGTTCTCCGCATCGGCGGCCGGGCCGTACAGGGAAATGCCTTCATGGCGGATGGTGCCGAATACGGCGGACGCTGGGCTAGGCTGGGCGCCGTGATCCACTACGGGACGCGCCCCCATCAGCAGGGCGATGGCTGCTATGGCCCCGAGCACGGCCAATCCATTGTGCAGGAAGGCCGTAATCGAAGTGTAGGTCTGCACGGCAATCTGTTTAAGGTTGTCCATGTGTACCTCCTTACCAAAAAAAACAAACTACGCGGGCTGCATCGCTTTACTACCTGACGCAGTCGTGGAAGCACCTGCTCCTATTATAAGGAGCGCCTGCATCCTTGCTGCCCAAAAGGTGGCTTGCTATACGCGGCTCACAGTCAAGTGGGCGCGCTTGGAACAAGCACACTATTTCTCAAGCAAAAACTTCTAAAATCTAGTTACTTGAAACGGCTTGTTAAAGTGCCGTTCGAACTATAAGGAACTGCGATCAAAACCTAGCTTAAACGCTGGCTGGCTTTGCGGCGGATACAGACGTGATGTAATGCAACAATTACTATTCTATTGAATATATTAACTTATGTCAAGCTCCGCCGAAACCTGTGCTGCTGCGCAAGAAAACAGCCTAAACCCAAAATTGACGTCGCCCCAGACTTCAGGCAATCTAGTCGTGGGCTTAGGCCTGCCCAAGAAACGATCCCAGCCACACTACCTGCGGTCCCGTAAAAGAAAGCGGGTTGCGCGGCCGGGAACAATTCAGCTTAGGGCGAATGTCCGCGGTACAGCCTTCGCTTGCGCTGGGGCTGACCGCGAGACATCCTTACCTACGCTAAGGCCTCGAGCCTGTTGGAAAAGGCCAAGCAGCTGCCGGATTCAGGGCGGTTTTCGCCCCTGGCGTCGCCGCAGTCGATGGGGCTACTGGAGCCATCATCGAACGTGCTGCCGGCATTGCCCGTTTCACAGCAGGTTTAGCCTTTTTTTTTGCCGCTTTCTTTTTGGCGGCTCGCTTTTTGGCCTTTTTAGCTGGCTTTTTTTTAGCCGCTTTTTTTTTCGCAGGCTTTTTCTTGGCGGCCTTTTTCTTGGCCGCTTTCTTTTTTGCAGGCTTCCTAGCTACTGCCCTTTTCTTTTTGGCTTTTTTAGCCGGTTTTTTCGCTGCTTTCTTTGCTTTTTTCTTCGTTGCCATGGTAAAGCTCCTTCATCAAAGTTAAAGAAAAACAACTACTGCAAACCCGGCTATGGTAGCCCGGATTATCCAGCCGGCCGGGGCGAACCCCAGCCGGCCGAATCCCTTGCCTGCACCCGCGCGCGCCCTAATGCGGCCTTACGCTCGAGCAGGTCACGATACAAAACGGCGGGATCGAGTTCGATCCCGCCATCCCAAACCAGAGTCATTGCTGCGGGATCAATCGCCACGCGGCGAAACTGCTCCTGGTCGCGCCAAAGCTTGAACGCGCCGATTTCCAGCAAATTGCCGAGGAACACGCTTCCTTCCAGCCCGTCGTCGAAACGCAGCCACAAACTGTAATCGCTATCTGCCCGGAACTCGGTCAACTTACGCATGTTTGCCTCCGCTGGACGCCGACGGCGTGAAGGTGGTTAATCCCAACTGAGCGCGCCTCCGGTCTGGTACTCGATCACTCGGGTTTCGAAGAAGTTGCGCTCTTTCTTCAGATCGGTCATTTCGCTCATCCAGGGGAAAGGATTGCTGGCACCCGGATAGAGTTGGTCCACGCCGATCTGCTGGCAACGGCGATTGGCGATGTAGCGCAGATATTCCTTGAACATCGGCGCATTGAGGCCGAGCACGCCGCGCGGCATGGTGTCCTCCGCGTAACGGTACTCGAGTTCGACTGCCGTTTTCATGTAGCCCTGGATCTCCTCGCGGAACGCAGGGGTCCAGAGATGGGGATTCTCCATCTTGATCTGGTTGATGAGGTCGATGCCGAAATTGCAGTGCATCGACTCGTCGCGCAGAATGTACTGGTACTGCTCGGCGGCGCCGGTCATCTTGTTCTGGCGCCCCATCGCAAGAATCTGGGTAAAGCCGACATAGAAGAACAGCCCCTCCATGATGCAGGCAAACACGATCAGGCTTTTCAGCAATTGCTGGTCGGCCTCGGGCGTGCCGGTCTTGAACGCAGGATCGGTGAGCGTGTCGATGAATGGAATCAGAAATTCGTCCTTGGCGCGAATGCTTCCGATTTCGTGGTAGGCGTTGAACACCTCGCCCTCGTCCAACCCCAGGCTCTCGACGATATACTGGTAGGCGTGGGTATGGATGGCCTCTTCGAAAGCCTGGCGCAGCAGGTACTGGCGGCACTCCGGCGCGCTGATGTGGCGGTAGGTGCCGAGCACAATGTTGTTCGCGGCGAGGGAATCCGCGGTGACGAAAAATCCGAGGTTGCGCTTGATGATGCGGCGCTCGTCCTCGGTCAGACCGTTCGGGTCCTTCCAAGTGGCGATATCGCGGCTCATGTTGATTTCCTGCGGCATCCAGTGGTTGGCGCAGGCGGAGAGATACTTCTCCCATGCCCATTTGTACTTGAACGGCACCAGCTGGTTGACGTCGGTGCGGCCGTTGATAATGCGCTTGTCCTCGACGCGGATGCGGCGCAGCTCATCGGCGCTCGCCGCCGGCGCGGCTTCCTGCTGCGCGCGCTCCTGCCGTCCGAGGGCGCTCGCCGATGATGCAGGCATGAAGCCCCGCACCGCCTGCAGACCCAGGCCGGGGATCGGGGAAACTGCCACTTCGTCTTCAACATTGAGCATGTTCATCTCTCCAGTCTTGTCACCTACCTACTGGCATGCCTCGCATTCCGGATTGTCAATCGAGCAGAACTTCGGTTCGGCCGGATCTGCGCTGTTGCCCGCGGAGGGCATCCCGCCCTCGGGCACGGCGTTCAACTGCCCGGCCTTCACCGTGGATTTCTCCGCGTGGGTTGCGCCCATCGAACGCAGGTAATAGGTCGTTTTCAGACCGCGCTTCCAGGCGAGCTTGTAGGTATCGTCCAGCCGCTTGCCCGAGGCGCCGCCCATATAGATATTGAGCGACTGCGATTGGTCGATCCATTTTTGCCGCCGCGCGGCCGCCTCCACCAGCCACTGCGGCTCGACTTCGAACGCGGTGGCGTAGAGGTTCCGCAACTCGGCCGGCACCCGGTCGATCTTGGCCAAGTTGCCGTCGAAATACTTGAGATCGGAGATCATCACTTCGTCCCACAAGCCCAGGCGCTTGAGATCGTTCACCAGGTATTCGTTGACCACGGTGAATTCGCCCGACAGGTTCGACTTCACGTACAGGTTCTGATAGGTGGGCTCGATCGAAGCCGATACACCGATGATGTTGGCGATGGTGGCGGTCGGCGCGATGGCCAGGCAATTGGAATTGCGCATGCCGTGCTGCTTGATGCGCTCGCGCAAGCCTTCCCAATCCATGCTGACGCTCATGTCGATTTCGACATGGCCGCCGCGTTCTTCGCGCAGCAGGGCCAGCGTGTCCTGCGGCAGGATGCCGCGGTCCCACAGCGACCCGCGGTAGGAAGAGTAGCGGCCACGCTCCTCGGCCAGCTCCGTCGAAGCCATGTAGCCGTAATAGGCGACCGCCTCCATCGACCGGTCGGCGAACTCCACCGCCTCGTCGGAGCCATAGGGGATGCGCAGCACGTGCAGGCAGTCCTGGAAACCCATGATCCCCATGCCCACCGGGCGGTGCTTGAGGTTGGAATTGCGCGCCTTGCCGACAGCGTAATAATTGATGTCGATGACGTTGTCCAGCATGCGCATCGCGGTGACGATAGTGCGCTGCAGCTTGGCGTGATCGAGCTTGCCGTCTTTGAGATGGGCGACCAGGTTGACCGAACCCAGGTTGCACACCGCGATCTCGTGCTCGTTGGTATTGAGCGTGATCTCGGTGCACAGGTTGGAGCTGTGCACGACGCCGACGTGGGACTGCGGCGAGCGGATATTGCACGGGTCCTTGAACGTGATCCAGGGATGCCCGGTCTCGAACAGCATCGACAGCATCTTGCGCCACAGTTGCAGCGCCGGGATCTTCCGGAACAGCTTATGTTCGCCCCTGGCCGCCTTTTCCTCATAGGCCGTATACGCTTTCTCGAATTCCCTGCCGACCTTGTCGTGCAGGTCGGGACAGTCCGAGGGCGAGAACAGCGTCCACTCGCCGTTTTCCATCACCCGTTTCATGAACAGGTCCGGGATCCAGTTGGCCGTATTCATGTCGTGGGTGCGGCGGCGGTCATCGCCCGTGTTCTTCCGCAGCTCGAGAAACTCTTCGATATCCAGGTGCCAGGTTTCCAAATAGGCGCACACCGCCCCCTTGCGCTTTCCGCCCTGGTTCACCGCGACGGCGGTGTCGTTGACCACCTTTAGGAAAGGAACCACGCCCTGCGACTTGCCGTTCGTGCCCTTGATGTGCGAGCCGAGCGCGCGCACCGGCGTCCAGTCGTTGCCCAGGCCGCCCGCGTACTTGGCCAGCAGGGCGTTGTCCTTGATCGACTCGTAGATGCCGTCCAGGTCGTCGGCTACCGTGGTCAGGTAGCAGCTCGAGAGCTGCGAGCGCAGAGTGCCGGAATTGAACAGGGTCGGCGTCGAGCTCATGAAGTCGAAGGACGAGAGCACCTGGTAGAACTCGATGGCGCGCGCCTCGCGGTCGATCTCGTTCAGGGCCAGACCCATGGCTACGCGCATGAAGAAAGCCTGCGGCAGTTCGATGCGTTGCCCGTGGTCGTGCAGGAAGTAGCGGTCATACAAGGTTTGCAGGCCGAGATAGCCGAATTTCAGGTCGCGCGAGGCGTCCAGCGACTTGCCCAGGCGCACCAGGTCGAATTTGGCCAGCCGCTCGTCCAACAGCTCCGCGGCGATGCCGCGTTTGATGAATTCCGGAAAATACTCGGCGTAGCGCTTGCCCATTTGCGCCTGCGGCACTTCCTCGCCCAGGATCTCGATGCGGATGGTGTTCAACAGCAGCCGCGCGGTGATGAAGCTGTACGCCGGGTCCTTTTCGATCAACGCGCGCGCCGACAGGATCGCCGACTTGCGGATTTCCTCGATCGGCACGCCGTCATACAGGTTCTTCAGCGTCTCATTGAAAATGATGCCCGGATCGACCGCATCGCCCAGGCCCTCGCAGCACGCCTTGAGCAGGTTCTTCAGGCCGGCCAGGTTGATCGGCCGCCTCACGCCGTTCTCGATCACGTGCAGTTCGGGGGCGGCAGCCTTGTCTTTCTGCTTGGCCTGTTCCTGGGTGCGGGCCTTGGTGCGCTGCTCGCGGTACAGGACGTAGGCCCGGGCCACCTCGTGCTCGCCGGAGCGCATCAGCGCCAGCTCGACCTGGTCCTGGATATCCTCAATATGGAACGTGCCGCCGCCGGGCTGGCGCCGCGCCAGGGCGGCGACCACGCCCTCGGTGAGTCCTGCAACCAGCTCGCGGATGCGCGCCGACGCGGCACCCTGACCGCCTTCGATCGCGAGAAACGCCTTGGTCATGGCGACAGAAATCTTGCCCGGATCGAACCCCACCACCGCACCGTTGCGGCGAATGATCCTGTATTCAGGATAGGCTGACTGGCTTAATGTGGAAGCTTCGGCAACGTTGGCACCTGCCACGGAGGGCAATTTTTGTGAATCGGTGACAAGCTGCATATGCATTTCCCTGTTGTTCTAGTGCGCCAATCGCTGCATTTCTGTCGCTGGTCTCATATCCTGGTTCGGACCACAACCACAATATATAGTATCTCGTTACCAGTCCGCAACTAATTTTAGTGATGCGCTTTTGATTTTGCAAGAACTTTTTGAAATATTCTGTCCACGCGCGGATTAATCGCAACAACGCGAACAACGAATGGCATGGTGCTGCTCGGCTCGCGCCTATGAGGAAATCGCGAAGCCGGGTCTGGCGCCGCTCGATCGGGGCGCAAGAAAATCTCTTTGCGCCTTTGCGTGATTTGCCTAAGCGATCAAGCTGCGAAAGCGCGGCCAATCGAAACTAGGCCCGGGATCGGTCTTGCGCGCGGGGGCGATGTCGCAGTGGCCGGCGATATCGGCGATCGGGTAGGCCGACTGCAGCGCGCGCGTGAGTTGTGCCAGCATGCGGTACTGCGGCTCGGCGTAGGGCACGTCGTCCACGCCCTCCAGCTCTATGCCGATGGAAAAGTCGTTGCAGCGGCTGCGCCCGCACCAGGCGGACTCTCCGGCGTGCCAGGCGCGCTTCGCGCAGGGCACGAACTGCAGCAGCTCGCCCGAACGGCGGATAAGGAAATGCGCCGACACCCGCACGCCGGCGAGGGTCCGGTAGTAAGGATGCGCTGCGTGGTCGAGTTCGTTGGTGAACAGGCGCACGACGCCGTCGCCGCCAAATTCGCCCGGGGGCAGGCTGATATTGTGGATCACGAGCAGCGTGACCGCCTCACCCGGCGGCCGTTCGTCGCAGTTGGGGGAGGCAAGATAGCGCGCGGCGTCCACGCGCCCGGCGGCATCGACCATCATGAGTGCGGTTCGTTGATCCCCAGCCGCGCCATGCGGTAGCGCAGGGCGCGAAAAGTTATGCCGAGGAGCCTGGCCGCCGCAGTGCGGTTGAAGCGTGTCTTGCCCAGCGCTTCGAGTATGGCCTCGCGTTCGAGCCGGTCCAGATAGTCCGGCAACGGCCATTTGCCGCCGGCAGGCGCCTCGTCTGCCTGGCGCGCCGGCGTGAGCCGCAAATCGTCCGGCTGAATTTCCTCGCCGCCGCACAGGGCCACGGCGCGCTCCAGAATATTCTCGAGCTCGCGCACATTGCCGGGAAAATCGTACCGTTCAAGTTCCGCCTGCGCCGCCTTCGACAGGCGCGGCGCATCGCCGTCCGGTCCGCCCATGCGCGCGAGCATCGACTCGGCCAGCGCGGCAATATCTTCGCGGCACTCTTTCAAGGACGGCATTTTCAATTCGATCACGTTGAGGCGAAAATACAGGTCCTGGCGGAACTTCCCCGCCTCGACCAGGGCGCTGAGGTTCTGGTGAGTGGCGCAGATCATGCGCACGTCCACCGGGTCTTCGCCGGTTGCGCCCACCTTGCGCACCCGCTTCTCCTGGATCGCGCGCAACAGCTTCACTTGCATGGGGAGCGGCAGGTCGGCAACCTCATCCAGAAACAGCGTGCCGCCGTGCGCCACCTTGAAAAAACCGTCGCGGTCGGCTTCCGCCCCGGTGAATGCCCCTTTCTTGTAGCCGAAGAACTCGCTCTCCATCAGATTTTCCGGAATCGCGCCGCAGTTCACCGGCACAAACTGCTGGTCATTACGCGCCCCCTGCTCATGGATCAGGCGTGCCGCCAATTCCTTGCCGCTGCCGGATTCGCCGCTGATGTAGACCGGCGCCTGGCTGCGAGCGAGCTTGTATATCATCGCGCGCGCCTGCTGCATCGCGGGTGATTCGCCCAGCAACTGATGACGTGCGGGCTTTGCCGCGGAGACGCGCTGCGGCAGCTTGAGCGCCGACTTGACCAGGGTGCGCAAATCCTCCAGCGACACCGGCTTGGACAGATAATCGAAAGCGCCGGCCTTGAGCGCCGCCACCGCGTTCTCGGCGCTGCCGTAGGCGGTGATCACCGCCACTGGAAGGTCGCTGCAATGCTCGCCGATGTAGCGCACCAGATCCAGGCCCTCGCCGTCGGGCAGACGCATGTC
>DAIRFM010000310.1:0-2884 GCA_036795025.1 Burkholderiales bacterium
GGAGGTGATCGACGTGGCGGTCATCTTCAACGCGCTGCGGGCGCTGCGCGGGTGAGGCCGCTCGCCAGTCCGCTCATCCGTGAGAAGCAGGCATAAATAATAAGTCATGCCGGTTAGCGGAATAACTGCGGCACCGGTGGGGCGCCGGTGCCGCCATTCAATTGGGCCTGAAATGATCGATCAGGCCGACTTGCGCCAGGGCACCAGCATCGAGACGCGTTCGCGGTAACGACGATATTCGTCGCCGAACATCTCGATCAGGTCGTGCTCTTCCAGCAGAGTGCCGACGATGATGTAGGCCGTCGTCACCGCCGCGAACAGCAGGTGGCCGATGGTCATCGTGGGCGCCGCCCAGAAGGCGACGATGAAGCCGAGATAGATCGGGTGTCGCACCAGCTTGTAGAACAAGGGCGTGCGAAAGCGCGGCGCCGGCATCGGGCGGCCGGCGAGATTGTTGGCGACCTGATGCAGCCCGAACAGCTCGAAATGGTTGATCAGGAATGTGCTGGTCAGCACGATGAACCAGCCGACGAACGACAGGCCCGTGATCGCCATGGCGATCTGCGGATCAGCGACTTGCCACAGCACGGTCGGGATCGGACGCCACTGCCAGAGCAGCAAAGCGAGCGCGAGGCTGGCGAACAACACATAGGTGCTACGCTCGACCGATTTCGGTACGTATTGCGTCCACCATTGCTTGAATTGCCGGCGCGCCATCACGCTGTGCTGAACGGCGAATAGCGACAACAAGAGAAGGTTGACGATGAGCGCTTCCGCGATCGGCACGACCGTGCCGGTGTCGATGGTCTGGGGCACCACCAGGTCTGCGACGAAGCCGATGGCGTAGAGAAACGCGGCAAAGAACACGGCGTAGGCCACCAGCCCATAGAGAAATGCGGCAACCCGGCCCACGACTCCCCCGCTCTCGGCGAGGAAGGGGCGATGTTTGGTGTCTCGCGCCTGTGCGGCGTGTAAGTGGGTCATGGTATCCTCCATCAAGTCTTGATCGGGCTTTTCGCGATCAACCGGGCGGACCATGCCGTTGCCGCCGCCAGAACGCTTTGACAGCGGCTTGATTTGCCCTTGAGACAAGCTTGATTTATGGCTTGGCACCTGTTTGTCTTGTGGGGCCGCAAGCGTGCAATTTCTCTTTGACGATCATGTACTTGATGTCGCCCGGCGGGAGCTGAGACGAGGCGTTGAGCCAATCGCCGTGGAACCGCAGGTGTTCGACCTGCTGGTCTATCTGGTGGAGAACCGCGACCGCGTCGTCAGCAAGGACGATCTCATCGCTTCAGTCTGGGGTGGCCGGATCGTGTCGGATTCGACCCTGACCAGCCGCATCAATGCCGCGCGAACGGCGGTCGGCGACAGCGGCGAGGACCAGAAGGTGATACGTACCATCGCCCGCAAGGGGCTGCGCTTCGTCGGAGAGGTGCGGGCGCAGCCGAACGGCGCCGTACCGGCGCATGCTGCTGCTTCGGCGCCGGATGAAATTCGCGAGCCGTCGCGTCCCGCCCTGCCGCTGCCCGACCGGCCCGCCATCGCCGTGCTTCCCTTCATCAACATGAGCGGCGATCCGGAGCAGGAGTATTTCTCCGACGGCATCAGCGAGGACATCATCACCGCGCTGTCCAAGCTGCGCTGGTTCTTCGTGATCGCGCGCAACTCGTCCTTCATCTACAAGGGCAAGGCTGTCCATATGAAGCAGATCGCCGAGGAACTCGGCGTCGGCTATGTGGTCGAAGGCAGCGTGCGCAAGAGCGGCGACCGCGTGCGCATCACGGTGCAGCTCAACGACGCCGCCACCGGCAGCCACCTTTGGGCGGAGCGTTACGACCGGGGCCTCGCCGACGTGTTCGCGGTGCAGGACGAGATCACCGAAGCCATCGTCGCCGCCATCGAACCGCAGCTCTACGCCGCCGAAAACTTCCACGCCCAGCGCAAGCCGCCGGGCAGCATGGACGCCTGGGATCTGGTGATGCGGGCGCTGTCGCATTACTGGCGCGTGACGCGGCAGGACAATGTCGTCGCGCAGGCGCTGTTGGAAAAGGCGATCAGCATCGACCCGAATTACGGCCAGGCGCTGGGCGTGCTCGCCGCCAGCCATACGTTCAGCGCCCACATGGGTTGGGCGGACATGGCGACGGCGGCGCCGATCGCCGAGCGCGCGGCGTTGGCGGCGATCCTGGCCGACAGCGAGGACGCGTGGGCGCACCACGCGTTGGGCTGCGTTTATTTGCACACGCGGCGCTTCGACGACTCGCTGGCCGAATTCGAACTGGCGCTGCGCCTCAATCCGAATTTCTCGCTGGCCCAGGGTTATTACGGCCTGGCGCTGTCTTATTGCGGGCGCTGGGAAGAAGCCGACGTGGCCGCGCGCCGTGCGCTGCGGCTGAGCCCGCGCGATCCGTTCTCGGCGGTCTATTACGGCATCGCGGCCTACGCCCAGTTCATCGGGCGCAACTACGCCGAGGCGATGCGGCTGGCGCGCGAAGGTCTCCGCCAGCGCGGCGATTTCGTCGGCGCCCACCGGGTGCTGACGGCCGCCGCCGGCATGGCCGGCGAGGCCGACGTCGCCAAGGCCGCATTGCAGGAGCTTCGCCGCGCACAACCCAATATTTCGCTGGCCTGGATCGCAAACCAAATGCCGATCAAGCAGGACGCCGAACGGGAGCATTATTTGGAAGCCTTCCGCCGCGCGGGCTTGGACTAGCTTTGGCCTCAGATGAGCTTCGATTAGCGGGCTATAGCTTGGCGTTTGGGTGTCCACGCTCTAGATAGGCCGCATGACCAAGCCGCAATCGTTCCCCGACGCGCAAAATCCTCTGCTGACCGACTGGACCGGCCCGTTCGGCCTGCCGCCGCTGCCTGCGATCAAACC
>DAIRFM010000005.1:0-11923 GCA_036795025.1 Burkholderiales bacterium
GACTGGAAAAACCATTTTCTGTTCGATTACGTCAAGCAATCGTATCTGATCGCCGCGCGCCACATCCACCAGGCCGTGTCTGAGGTCGAGAACCTGCCCGACGATGAGCGCAAGAAGGTGGATTTTTTCACGCGCCAGTACATCGACGCGCTGTCGCCTTCGAATTTTGCCCTGACCAATCCGGAAGTCGTGCGCGAAACGCTCAATTCGGGCGGCCAGAACCTGCTGCGCGGCCTGAACAATCTGCTTGCCGATATCGAGCGCGGCGACGGACAGCTCCAGATCAGCATGACCGACGCCAAGGCATTCACGCTGGGCAAGAACATCGCCACCACGCCGGGCAAGGTGGTGTTCCAGAACGATCTGATGCAGCTGATCCAGTACCAGCCGAGCACGCAGAAGGTGTACAAGCGGCCGCTGCTGATCATTCCGCCATGGATCAACAAGTACTATATCCTCGACCTGCGCGAGTCGAATTCCTTCATCAAGTGGGCGGTGGACCGGGGGCACACGGTGTTCGTGATTTCCTGGGTCAATCCGGGCAAGGAGTACGCGGGCAAGACTTTCGAGGACTACCTGCACCAGGGGCCGAACGACGCGCTCGATGCGATCGAAAAGGCCACCGGCGAGAAGCAGGCGAATGTGATCGGCTACTGCCTCGGGGGCACGTTGCTTGGCGCGGCGCTCGCGCAGATGGCGGCGAAGAAGGACAAGCGCGCCGCCAGCGCGACTTTCTTCGTGTCGCTGCTGGATTTCTCCATCCCCGGGGAACTGGGCGTGTTCATCGACGAGAAGCAGGTGCAGAACCTGGAGCGGCGCATGAAGGAGCGCGGCTACCTCGAAGGCTCGGAGATGGCCGGCACCTTCAACATGCTGCGCTCGAACGACCTCATCTGGTCGTTCGTGGTCAACAATTACCTGATGGGCAAGGACCCGTTCCCGTTCGACCTGCTCTACTGGAACTCGGATTCGACGCGCATGCCGGCGAAAATGCACAGCTTCTACCTGCGCAACATGTACCTGGCCAACAAGCTCAAGGACCCGGGCGGCATCAGCCTGGACGGCGTGCCGATCGATATCAGGAAAATCAAAATCCCGGCGTATTTCATTTCCACCGCCGAAGACCATATCGCGCCCTGGAAATCGGTGTACAAGGGAGCGCGCATTCTCTCCGGAAAGGTGCGTTTTGTGCTCGGCGGCTCCGGCCACATCGCCGGCATCGTCAACCCGCCGGCGGCGAACAAATACTGCTACTGGACCAACCCGGAGTTTCCGGAGGATCCGGATGAGTGGCTGGGGGCGGCGGCGCGCCACGAAGGTTCGTGGTGGGCCGACTGGCAGGCCTGGATGGAGGAGAACAACGGCGGCGTCAAGGTCGCGGCACGCGTGCCCGGGGACGGCAAGCTCCGGGTGATCGAGGACGCCCCCGGCGCCTATGCCAGCCTGCGCCTGGGCGCGGAGAAGGTAAAGCCGAAGCGCGATATGTAGGTGTCGCGCGCCACATCCCGAAACTAGGTCGGCCGATCGCGTGGTTTGCGCGGAGCGCGCGCAAACAGGCGGTCGTACAACCAGTTCGGCATGCGCCGCAGAAAGAAGAACACCAGGCGCATCTGCCAGGGAATGATGGCGAGGCGCCTTTTCGCCCCGATGGCGCGGGCGATGCGCCGTGCCGCCTCCGGCGCTTCGAGCAGGAACGGCATCGGGTTGCGGTTGACTGCGGTCATCGGCGTGGCGATAAATCCGGGGCAAATGGTGACCACGTCCACGCCGCTGCCGTGCAACTCTATGCGCAGGGCCTCGAGCCAGGCGATCGCCGCGGACTTGGAGGCGCTGTAGGCACCGGCACCGGGCAGGCCGCGAAACCCGGCGACGCTGGCGATGCCGACCAGCACGCCGCTGCCGCGTTCGCGCATCGGCGCGACGAAAGGTTGCAGCGTCGCGGCCAGGCCAACCACATTGGTGCGCATGATGTCCGACAGCACGGCGATGTCTGCGGCCAGGTCAGCCCGGGTGCCGGCGCTGATACCGGCATTGGCGATGACGATATCGGGCACGCCATGGCGCAGGATGAACTCCTGCGCGGCTGCCGCCAGCGCGGCGCGGTCGGCCACGTCGAGCGCAAAGATGGAAACCGGCGTTGACAGGGAGGCGGCGAGCGTCTGCATTTGCGCCGCGCGCCGCGCGGCCAGGCCCAGCGTGGCGCCTCGGGCGGCGTAATGCTGCGCCAGAGCGGCGCCGATTCCGCTGGAGGCGCCGGTAATGAAAACCTTGAGCGGCGCCAGCGTTATTTCCCGCGTTCCTTGCGCGCCAGATCGACCAGTTGGTCGACCACCCGCATCAGCTCGCGTGTGCCGCCGGCCATGCGCGCCGAAGTCACGAACTTGCCGTCGACCACGATGCTGGGCACGCCCTTGATTTCGTAGTTCTGGGTCATTTCGCGCGCTGCAGCCAGCTTCGCCTGGATTTCGGGCGAGTGGTAAATGCGGACGAATTTTTCCTTGTCCAGGCCATTGTGGGACACCCAGTTGACCATTGGCGCCTCTTCATTCAATTTGACGCCGTCGAAGTGGAAATTGTCGTAGACCGGCCAGTGCAGGCGCGCCAACTGGCCCATGGCTTCCAGGGTGTAGAACAGTTTGGCGAAATTGTCCCAGTTGTCGGAGGACATCGCCGGCACGCGGCGCAGCATGATCGAAGCGGGCGCATTGAACGACCAGCGCGCGAGCGTTGGCTCCAGTTCGTAGCACACCGGGCAGCCGTAGTAGAAGAATTCGATGACCTCTATCTTGTCGCCGCTCGCCACCGGACGCGGCGGGTCGAGCCGGACGTAATCGCGGCTGAGTTGCGGCGTGGACTGCGCCTGGGCATGGACTCCCGTCGCCGCAAGCACGAGCAAAAGCGCGGCGAGCGCCGCCAAGGTTTTACTGAGGAGAATCATCGCGCTTTCCTTCCGCCAAGCTGGAATCCGGAATAATAAGCCCATCCGGCGAAGTTTGCCAAAGTGCTTGTGCCCGACCGGATCAGCCCTTATTCTCGCCGCATGCATGAGCGATGCATGAGGTGGATCCCGCCTGCCGCAGCGCATGCGCTGGCGCTTACGGCGCGTGCGCTGGCGTATGCGGCGCTGCGCGCAGTGGCGGCGGGATATGGCAAGGTCTATTGGTATCGCGGCGGGATCGAGGCTTGGACGGCCGCAGGCCTGCCTACTGCGAGAACGCCGGTCAGGCGCTGACGCTCGCTAACAGCGTCTTACACGCTGCTATTTCTTCTGCGCGGCGTTGCCGCCTTTCTTGCGTGATTGGTCGACCAGGTAATCGGTGACGGCGAGCAGCTGGTCGAACGACGTTATGTTATCGGTGTTGACGACGTACTTGCCGTTCACCGCCATGGAAGGCACGCCCTCGATCTTGTACACCTGGGTGAGCTGCGCGGCACGCTTCAATTTGCCTTCGACGCTGAAGGAGCGGTAGGCCGCGGCGAATTTTTTCGTGTCCACGCCCTGCTTGCCCAGCCATTCGGTCAGCGCCGCTTCGTTCGCCACCCTGAGCCTGGAGCCCGTGTGGACGGCGTCGAACAGCGCCTTGTGCAGACGCTCCGCCTCGCCGATTGCCTCGAGTGCATAGTAGGCGCGCGCGGCCTGCGCATACTCGTCGTTGAACATGGCCGGGACGCGGCGGAATTGCGCGTCCTTGGGCAATTTTTTCACCCAGGATTCGAGCACCGGCTCGAAATTGTAGCAGTGCGGGCAGCCGTACCAGAAGAACTCGATGACCTCGATCTTGCCGGCGGTATCGGTAGGCTGCGGCGTGGAAAGCTCCCGATACTCGACGCCCGCCTTAGGCTGTGCGTGCGCCAGCCCCAAGGCGAAAAACATGGCCAACCCCACTGCAAACTGTTTCAGCACTTGATTCTCCCGAAAAAGCGCCCCGAGCTCAGTGCGAGCCGGGATCTTTGATTTTGACCAGCGTAGCCTCGATTCCGTTCTGTGCCAAAGTCTGGCGCAGGCGATTTATTTCCTCCACCTTGCTGTACGGCCCGACACGCACCCGGTACCAAGTGCCTTTTTCGGCCAGATTGATCGGTTCCACGCCCGCTTCCACTCCGAGTAACGCAAGCCGGGCTTTCAGGTTGTCGGCATCGGCGGGATTTTGAAACGAGCCGACCTGCAGCAGGTAATTTTCCACGGGCGCGCCGGGCTTGGACGCCTGCTTGATCTGTCGCTCGGTCACCGGTTCCTCGGCGCCGGGCAGGATTTTGTAAAACTCGAAGCGCGGTTTCTCCACCTGCTGCGTGGTCTTTTCGTCCGGCTTGGCCAGCGCCTTGCCCGGTTCCGCTGCAGCTTTCTCCGGCGGCTTCGCCTTGTTGAGGAATGGGATCGGGGTCTTGTTCATATACCAGGCGATGCCGACGGCGATGCCCAGGCCAAGAATGAGACCGATAAAAATCCCGAGCAGCGTGCCGCCGCCGCTTTTTTTCTTCGCTACCACCCTCGGTTTGTAGTCTTTGGCCATTTACATCTTTTCAGGAGTACTCACGCCCAGCAGCGCAAGTCCGTTTTGCAGCACTTGGCGCACGGCGACGATCAGAGCAAGCCGCGCCAGCTTGAGTTCCTCGTCGGCGACGAGTACGCGCTCGGCATTATAGTAGCTGTGGAACTCCCCTGCCAGTTCGCGCAGGTAGAACGCCACCATGTGCGGCGCGAAATCGCGCGCGGCCTCAGCCAGCATCTCCGGGAACTCTCCCAGCCGCTGCGCCAAAGCGAGTTCGCGCGGGAGCGTGAGCGGCGCGAGGCCGGCGGCGGGGAGCGCCTGCGGGTTTCCGCCCCATTGCGCCAGTACCGAGCAGATGCGCGCATGCGCGTACTGAACGTAATAGACCGGATTGTCCTCGGTTTGCGACTTTGCGAGGTCGATGTCGAACACGAACTCGCTGTCGGCTTTGCGCGAAACCAGGAAAAAACGCACTGCATCGCGCCCCACCTCGTCGATCAGGTCGCGCACGGTGACGTAGCTGCCGGCGCGCTTTGACAGCTTTACCTCCGCGCCCCCTTTCATCACCGTCACCATCTTGTGCAGGACATAGTCCGGATAGTCCCGGGGGATGCCGGCGCCTGTCACCGAACTCAAGGCCTGCAGGCCGGCGCGCACCCGCGCCACCGTGCCGTGATGGTCCGAGCCCTGGATATTGACCGCGCGCGCGAAACCGCGCTGCCACTTGGTGAGATGATAGGCGACGTCGGGCACGAAATAAGTGTGGCTGCCGTCGGACTTCCTCATCACCCGGTCCTTGTCGTCGCCGTAGTCGGTGGTCTTGAGCCACAGCGCGCCGTCCTTTTCGTAGGTCTTGCCCGACGCGGCGAGCGCGCTGACCGTCGCGTCGACCTTGCCCTCGGCGTAGAGTGAGGATTCGAGGTAATAGTTGTCGAATCTCACGCCGAACGTGTTGAGGTCCGCGTCCTGCTCGCGGCGCAGCGCGGCGACCGCGAATCTGCGCACCGCGCCGAGATCACCGGCATCGCCGCCCTGGGCGACATAGTCCGCTGCGATCTCGCGTATGTATTCGCCGTGATAGCCGGATTCGGGGAACGTCACCGTCTCGCCGCGCAGTTCGCGTGCGCGCGCCTGCACCGACAGCGCCAGATTGTCGATCTGCACGCCGGCATCGTTGTAATAGAACTCGCGCGTCACCTTCCAGCCTTGGGCTTCGAGCATGGCCGAGATCGCGTCGCCCAGCGCCGCCTGGCGGCCGTGGCCCACATGCAGCGGCCCGGTCGGATTGGCGGAAACGAATTCGACCAGGATGGGCCGACCCCGACCGGCGTCGGAGCGGCCGTAGCGCGCACCGGCGGCGAGCACCATGCGCGCCGCGTCCAGCTTGGCCGCCGGTTTCAGGCGCAGATTGATGAAGCCGGGCCCGGCAAGTTCGGCCTGGTCCAGCCAGGGCGAGGCGGGCAGGACGGCGATCAGCGCCTGCGCCAGTTCGCGCGGATTGCGCTTGAGTTCCCGCGCCAACTGCATGGCGACATTGCACGCCCAGTCGCCGTGCGCGGCCTGCTTCGGACGCTCGAGCGCAATGATGGACGCCGGATACTGCGGTGCCACGCGCGCCAGCGCTTGCGTCAGCAGATCGGTCAGATGGGACTTGATTGCAGCGGACAAGGGGAGGGGATTGCAGCGAAAAAAAGTTGCGTATTATACCTTGGGAAGCTCTGATCAAGCCTCTGAGGCCATCAGAGCTTCCCTTGAAGCCAAATCCTGCCTTGACCTCGGCCGATTGGTTTTTCCGACATCAGAACTCGATCGGATCGACATCCAGATGCCAGCGCACCGCGCGCTGGGGCAGGGCATGCAGCTTCGCGCTCCAGGCCGCGAGGTACGCCTGCAGCGCCTTGCGCGATGCCGACTGGGCGAGCAGCTGCGCGCGCTCGCGCTCGGCTAGCCGCGTCACGGTCATCGGCACCGGATCGTAGAGCGTGATGCCGGGCGGGGGCGGGCCCGCCAGGACCGCCGCCTCGCGCAGGAATTCGAGCGCGGTTTTCAGTTCCCCGGCGTCGGCGCGCAGCACGGCCTCAAACACGTAAGGCGGGAAACCGGCCTGCTCGCGCTCGGCGAGCAGCGTTCGCGCGAAGCCGGCGTAATCATGCTGCGCCAGCGCCGCATACAGCGGGTGTCGCGGATACTGCGTCTGGATCAGAACTTCGCCGGCCAGGCCGGCGCGTCCGGCGCGGCCTGCGACTTGCATAAGCTGCGCGAACAGGCGCTCGGGCGCGCGATAGTCGGCGGAATACAGCGCGCTGTCGGCGTTCAGCACCGCGACCAAGGTCAGGTTGGGGAAGTCGTGCCCCTTGGCCAGGATCTGGGTGCCGACCAGGATGTCGGCGCGGCCCCCCTGTATCTGCTCCAGCATGCGCGAAAAGCTGCCCTTGTTGCGGGTGCTGTCCCGATCGACGCGCAGGATGCGCGCCTGCGGGAAGCGCGCGGCCAGCGTCGCTTCCAGCCGTTGCGTGCCGCGCCCAAAGGGGTGGATATCGGCATTGCCGCAGTTCGGGCAGTGGCGCGGGATCGACGTGCTCGCGCCGCAATGATGGCAGCGCAGCCGCTTGTCGGTCAGATGCACCACCATCCGGGTGGAGCAGCGCTTGCAGCCGCTCACCCAGTCGCAGGCCGGGCACAGCAGCACCGGCGCGTAACCGCGGCGGTTCAGAAACACCAGACTCTGCTCGCCGCGTGCGAGGCGTCCCCCGAGCGCATCGAGCACCGGTGGCGCCAGCCCCTCTTCGAGCTTGTGCTTGCGCATGTCCACGGTGTGCACCAGCGGCAACTGTGCCTGCGGCACGGCGCGCTGCGATAGCTGCAGCAGCCGGTAACGGCCGGACAATGCATGCGCATAGGTTTCGAGCGCCGGCGTGGCCGAGCCGAGCACGATGGGGATTCCCGCCTGGTGCGCGCGGAATACGGCCACGTCGCGCGCCGAGTAGCGCACGCCATCCTGTTGCTTGAACGAGGCATCCTGTTCCTCGTCCACCACGATCAGCGCCAGCTTTGGCAAGGGCGCGAACACGGCGAGCCGCGTCCCGAGCACGATCGCCGCCGCGCCGCTTTGCGCCTGCAGCCAGTGCTGGGTGCGCTCGCCGTCGGCGAGGCCGCTGTGCAAGCTGACCAGGGGCGTATCGGGAAAACGCTCGCGGAACTCCTGTTCCAGCCGCGGCGTAAGACTGATCTCCGGTACCAGCACCAGCGCCTGTTTGCCCGCCGCCAAGGTGCGCGCGATCAGGCGCAGGTAGATCTCGGTCTTGCCGCTGCCGGTGATGCCGTGCAGCAGAAACACCCCGTAGCCGGGACCGGCGCGCTCGATTTCCCCCAACACCTGCCGCTGCTCGGCATTGAGCGCAACTTTCTCGACGAAACCGCCGGCACTCGCCTGCGGTGACGGTTGATAGCGCTCGATCCATCCGGCGCTGCCGAGCTCGGCGAGGATTTTTTTCGCGCTCGGGCTTTGTGCCAGCAGCAACTCCTCGGCACAATCGGATTGCGACAGGGTTTGGAGCAGCGCGCGCTTCACCTTTGCGCGAGCGGGCAATTGCGCCAGCGCCTCGCGTCCGCTGGCGCTGAGACGGTAAGCGGCTGCCTGTTTGAGTGTGAGCGGGTCACCGGGTTTGCGCAGCCGCACCGGCAGCCCGTTGAAAATGACTTCCCCCAGAGGCCGGTGATAGTAGTCGCTGCAGAATTGCACCAGTTCCAGCCAGTCGTGGCCTAGCGCCGGGGTCTCGCGCAGGATGCGCACAGCGGACTTCAATTTTTCGCTGCTGATTTCGGATGTGTCGGCGAGACCGACGATCACGCCCACCGCCTGCTTGTTGCCGAACGGCACCAGCACGCGCATGCCGATGTCGGTGTCGGCCGCGTCGGCACAACGGTAATCGAACAGGTGCGGCAGCGGCAGGTCGAGTGCGACGCGCAGTATGCTCATTCGCCGCCAGCGGAAAAAAAATCGGCCCGGGAAGCTACGCGAGCAATTTGAAGCGTTTTATCTGGAAACGGCTGCATCACCCTATTGCCAAAGGGGAACTCAGGTTGTGCACAATTTTTGTGGGTAACTTTGTGAATAAGTTTGTAATCTCGCTGTAACCATCTTTGCCATAAGGAATTTCTTCGTCTGCTCAAAATTGCAGCTAGGCATTTATCTGTTTGAAAACATGCTGTTGCGCTCTCTCGCCAGAGGCGCGACTGCTTTCGCCAGCAAAATCGGGCGGGAGCACGATGTTGTGCATAAGTCAAGGTTTGCGGAACCCGCACAAATCCTTAGCTGGCGCGGGGGTTGACGCTGTTGCCGTGATAGCGCGGGCTCGACTGGTGTACGCAATCGACCAGAATTTTGACCGTTTCCGGCGGGGTGAATTGGGAAATGCCGTGGCCGAGATTGAATACATGGCCGCTGCCATGGCCGAAGGAAGCGAGGATTTTTTCCGTTTCGCGCTGCACCACTTCTGCGGGTGCAAATAACACAGCCGGATCCAGGTTGCCCTGCAGCGCAACACGATCGCCGATGCGCGCTCGCGCCTGACCGATGTCCACGCTCCAATCGAGGCCGACACCATCGCAGCCGATGGCGGCGATGTCTTCGAGCCAGTTGCCGCAGCCCTTGGTGAACACGATAGCCGGAACGCGCGCGCCCGCCTGCTCGCGTTTGAGGCCGGCGATGATGCGCTGCAAGTAGGCGAGCGAGAACTCGCGATAGGCCGCATGCGACAGGTTTCCGCCCCAGGTATCGAAGATCATCACTGCTTGTGCGCCGGCCTCGATCTGGGCGTTGAGGTAATGGGTCACGGCCTGTGCGTTGACTTCTAGGATGCGATGCAGCAAATCGGGACGCGCGTAGAGCATGGTCTTGATAGTGCGGAAATCGTCGCTGGCGCCGCCCTCGACCATGTAGCAGGCGAGCGTGTACGGACTGCCGGCGAAGCCGATGAGCGGCACGCTGCCGGCAAGCGCGCGCCGGATTTCGCTGACCGCGTCGAGCACATAGCGCAATTCCGCGCCCGGGTCGGGCACGGCCAAGTCGCGGATTGCCCACTCGTCGCGCAGCGGCCGTTCGAACTTCGGCCCCTCGCCTTCGGCGAAGTACAGCCCCAGGCCCATGGCGTCGGGAACGGTGAGGATGTCGGAGAACAGAATGGCGGCGTCGAGTTCGAACCGCGCCAGCGGCTGCAGCGTGACTTCGGTGGCATAGCCCGGGTTCTTGCACAGGCCGAGAAAACTGCCGGCGCGGCTGCGCGTCTGGTTGTATTCCGGCAGGTAACGGCCGGCCTGGCGCATCAGCCATACCGGCGTGTACTCGGTGGGCTGGCGCAAGAGCGCGCGGATCAGCGTGTCGTTTTTCAGTTTGGTCATGTCATTTGAGCAGTTTGGTGGTGATGAACTTCCATTCGTCCGGGTCGACCGGCGTGATGGACAGGCGGTTGCCACGCGCTAGCAGGCGCATGCCGGCCAGCTCCTTGTGCTCGCGCAGTTCAGCCAGGCCGAGGAGCCGGGTTTTTTTCACGAACTTCACCTCCACGTTTACCCAGCGCGGGTTGTCGCGCGTGGCCTTGGCGTCGTAATACTTGCTGTTCCGGTCGAACTGGGTCTCGTCCGGATACGCCCGTGTGCAGACCTCCGCCAGGCCGGCGATTCCGGGCTGCGCGCAACTCGAATGATAGAACAGCACTCCGTCGCCGATTTGCATCTGGTCGCGCATGAAATTGCGCGCCTGGTAGTTGCGCACGCCGAACCAGGCCATGCTGTGCCGCGGCGCGCGCGCAAGGTCGTCGATGCTGAACTCGTCGGGCTCGGATTTCATCAGCCAGTAATGCATTGCGAGCAACTCTACAAACAAAAATCGCAGACACGAGGTCTGCGATTGATGAGGTATTGGATTCCCCGCAAATGCCGTCAGGCCCGCATCCTCTGAACCTGCAGTCCAGAGTGGTCGCGTTCCGGCCACCGCAGGTACATCCACAGTCGCACGAGGCGTAGGGACGCGCACAAAAGTGGCGCTATGGTCCGCAACCTCAGCACATATATTGGTTCAAGGAATATATGGCCTAAACGAGCATCGCAGGGAAACTTTTGCGGTCTGGCCCGCCCGGGCGCGATCTAGAACAGGGAATCCTGCTGCGACAGCGCTTGATCGAGCTTCGACTGCACTGAATTCATTCTACGCTTTAATTCCGCGATGTCAAAGCCAGTGCCGAGTTTGATCGAGAGCAGTTCATTGGCGATATTCAGCGCGGCCATGACGGCGATGCGCTCGGTGCCGGCGACCTTGCTCGCCGCCTTTATTTCCGTCATTTTCTTGTCGACATAGGCAACTGCGGCAAGCAGCGCTTCGCGCTCGTCGTCGGCGCAGGTGACTCGATAATTGCGGCCCATGATGTTGACCTCAAGGGCTTTGGCTTTTTCGCTCATTCTGGGATCTGGCGCAGCAGCGCCTCGAGGCGGGTCTTGGCGCCGTCTACCTTGTCTTCAAGACGCTTAACGTCGTTTTTTGCGGACGCCAACTGCAGGCTCAGTTCCTTGTTTTCGCTCTTCAGGCGTTGGCACAATTGGAGGAACTGGTCGATTTTGCCATCGAGCGTGTCGAATTCCGCATCCATCGCCACACTATAGTTTCAAAAATCGTGACAAGTCAAGTAATAACAGGCAATTCTCAATGCTCTTTCCACGATGAATAAGCCACCCTATTTGATTGACCCAGCGCAGGATTTCGGGACCGTCGATTCGTCGCCGGACTGCGCCAGAAGGCGCCCCCGATCGGGCTCCTTTCCGCATGTTCTCGCGCCTCCGCGGCTGCATATTTTTTTGTTTGCCTGCGATACTGTGTAAAATCGCTGCACTCGTTCGAGGTGTCCGCCGGCGATTCCTGCAGGCGGGTGAAACGGGAAACAGGTACAGCGTGCATGCGCGCCCAAGCCTGTGCTGCCCCCGCAACGGTATGTGAGCGCGGGTCTGTCACGATGCCACTGTAAGCAAGCGCTTGCGGGAAGGCGACAGACCCAATCCCACGAGCCCGGAGACCGGCCTTGCGCGACAGGTGGAAACACTGCGGGGATGCGGTGCGCCGGTTGCGGTTCTGATTTCCCCCCGCGTTTCCTTTGTTGTTTCAGTTGTGCAGCCTGCGGGGACGCCGGCTGCGGGGGAAAATCATGCATTCCAAATCAGTTATTACCGCCATCACGTTCGCCCTGGCGACGCAGGCATTTGCCCAGGAAGACGCAGTGGTGGTCACGGCCACACGCTTTCCGGAAAAACAGCTCGAGCACCCGGTCGGGGTCACGGTCATCACCCGTGAGCAGATCGCGAGCAGCGCTGCAGCGACTCTGCCGGACCTGCTGTCGCGCTATGCCGGCATCAATACGCGCAATAACAGCGGCAGTCCGGATGTG
>DAIRFM010000005.1:12023-14514 GCA_036795025.1 Burkholderiales bacterium
GTCAATGTTGCCGGGACCAACACCGGTTTTTCGCTGACCGCCGACCAACACAACTCGGACAACTACCGCGTCAACAACCGCCTGGAACAGGGAAACGTGCTCGGCGACCTGCGCTGGAGCGGAGACCGCGGCGGCCTGGTATTCAAGTTCGGACTGGACAACCAGAGCCTGCGCTTGCCCGGAGCGCGCACCAATTTGCAGTTGGAGACTGACCGGCGCGGAGCCAGCACGCCCGGCGACTACAGTTCGCGTGATGCGAAGAACGCGGCCTTGTCGGGGCGTTACGAATTCGACAGGTTCGATGTCGCCGCCGACCTCTCCTATCGCGATACGAAGCGCGATGCATTCTTCGAAAATTTCGGCCAGCCGTTGTTCATCGATACGCACGGCAAGGTCTGGGCTTTCACGCCTCGCGCGAAAATGCCGTTCCAGCTGCTCGGGCGCGACAACACCCTGATTGTCGGTGCGGACCTGGATTACTGGAACTATCTGTCCCTGCGCGCCACCGATATCGCCACGCTGGGCACGCCCGTCGCGAATATCGCCGCCACCCAGCGCGACAGCGCGATTTACGCGCAGAACCACACCGCGCTCAGCGAGGCGACCAAGCTTACTTTAGGTGTGCGCGCCCAGCGCGTCGAGATTGCGGCCAATGACCGCGCCAATACGCTGCCTAACGCGAGCGCCGCGCAAGCCCGCGACCCGCGGTCCTGGGAGGCGGCGCTGCGGCACAACCTCAATTCGGCGACCGCGATTTACGGCAAGGTCGGCACCAGCTTCCGCATCGCTACCCTGGACGAAATGTTCAACAACTGCGGCTTTTTCGACTTGAATACCTCCACCTGCTTCTCGACTATCACCCCGCTTGAGCCGCAGACCTCGCGCGACCGCGAGATCGGCGTCGAGTACAAGCAGCAGCAGGGGCGGCTGCGGGCGAGCTACTACCGCATGGACCTGCGCAACGAAATCCACTTCAACGCACTCACTTTCCTCAACATGAACCTGTCGCCGACGCAGCGCCAGGGCGTCGAACTGGAAGGCAGTTGGAAATTAGCTTCGAGCTGGGATCTGTTCGGCAGCTACACGCACGCGCGGGCCACCTTTCGCGAAGGCATGTATGGCGGTGTGGACGTGAGCGGCAAGAACGTGCCGCTGGTGCCGCGCAATCAGGCTAAGCTGGGTGTCACCTGGGCTGCCTCGGACAAGACGCGCGTGTCCGGCGCGCTCGCGTACGTCGGCAAGCAGTACTACGACAACGACCAAGCGAATAATTTCCTCGGCGGTCAGATGCCCTCCTATCTGACGGCGGACCTGAAGCTGAGTCATGTGATCGGCCCGTGGAGATTCACCCTGGCCGGGAACAATCTGACCGACAAGAAGTACTACACTTATGCTGTCCGCGGCGGCGGGGTGACGGCCACTAACTTTAATGCCTACCCCATGGCAGGGCGCAGTTTCCTGCTCACCGCGGCATACCGCTGGCAATAGGAGGCATACGCTTGCGCCGAACGCTGCTCATTTGGCTCACTCTAGCAGGGGCCGCGCTCGCCGCATTTGCGGTTGCGCTCGCCACCGGCAGCACCCGGCTGCCGCTGCTTGAGTTGCTGCAGGCGCTCGCCTCCCCGGGAGACAGCGTCGCCGGCGAGATTGTGACGCAACTGCGCCTGCCGCGCGCGCTGGCTGCGTTTTCCGTCGGCGGCCTGCTTGCGCTGGCGGGCGCGCTGATGCAGGTGCTGCTGCGCAATCCGCTCGCCGATCCCTATGTGCTGGGCCTGTCGGGCGGTGCCGCGGTCGGCGCCCTCGGCGCCATGCTCGCCGGGCTGGGCGCGCTCGCCGTAAACCTCGGCGCGGCCGGTGGCGCGCTCGCCGCAATCATGCTGGTGTTCGCGCTCGCCCGGCGCGACTTTGCCCGCCAGCAAGTGTTCGGAGCATTGGATGCCTCGCCGCGCCTGTTGCTCACCGGGGTGATCATGGCCGCCGGTTGGGGGGCCGTCATTACCCTGATGCTGACTCTGGCGCCCGAAGCCAAGCTGCGCGGCATGCTGTTCTGGCTGATGGGCGACCTGAACGGCGCGGAATCCTGGGCGCCCGCGCTGCTGGTGCTGGCGGTCGCGCTGGCCGTGACCTATCCGGCGGCGCGCGATCTCAATGTGCTCCTGCGCGGCGAGGCGCTGGCGCACGCGCTGGGCGTGCGGGTGGCGCCGCTGCGCCGCACGGTCTATGTGGTTGCTTCCGTAGCGACGGCGCTAGCCGTGACCACCGCCGGCGCCATCGGCTTCGTCGGGCTGGTGGTGCCGCATGCGCTGCGCCTGGCGCTGGGCAACGACCAGCGCGTGCTGTTGCCGGCGAGCGCGCTTGCCGGCGGTACGCTGCTGTTGCTGGCCGACACCGCGGCGCGCAGCTTGCTCGCGCCGCAGCAATTGCCGGTGGGCGTGATCACGGCGCTCGTCGGTGTGCCGGCGTTCATGTGGCTGCTGATGCGCAGTCCGGG
>DAIRFM010000005.1:14614-19879 GCA_036795025.1 Burkholderiales bacterium
TGAACGCACCGCTGCTTGAAGTGCAAGATCTGTTGCTGCGCGTGGGCGGACGCACGCTGGTGCGCGAGTTGAGCTTCCGCCTTGGCGCCGGCGAAGTGTGGTGCATGCTTGGCCCCAACGGCGCGGGCAAAACCACCTTCCTGCATACCGCAGTCGGCCTGCGCGAGCCGCAGGGGGGGGCGGTGCGCCTGGCCGGGAGGGCGCTTGGCGATTGGCCCGCCGCCGGGGCAGCGCGGCAGCGCGGTTTCCTGCCGCAGACTTTTCACGACGCCTTCAGCGCCAGTGT
Organism: Burkholderiales bacterium; assembly: GCA_036795025.1. Lineage (GTDB taxonomy): Bacteria > Pseudomonadota > Gammaproteobacteria > Burkholderiales > SG8-39 > 2-12-FULL-64-23. The sequence continues at coordinate 14,901 of DAIRFM010000005.1, forward strand.
GTTGGAGAGCGTGATGCTGGGGCGCCATCCCTATCTTTCGCGCTGGCAATGGGAAGGCGAGGACGAGCGCGAGATCGCGTCAGCCGCGCTCCGGGCCGTCGACCTCGCCGGGTTCGAGCAGCGCGACGTGTTGACGCTCTCCGGCGGCGAGCGCCAGCGCGTGGCGCTGGCGGCGCTGTTTGCGCAGGATGCGCCGCTGCTTCTGCTCGACGAGCCGGTGTCGCACCTCGACCTGCATCACCAGGTGCTGGTGCTGGAGCATCTGGTCAGACTGGCCCGCGGACGCGGCAAGGGCGTGCTGTTCACGGTGCACGACCTCAACCTTGCCGCGCGCTTTGCCAGCCACGCCCTTCTGCTCACGCCGCAGGGCACGGTACGGCAAGGGCCGATCGCCGAGGTGATGACCGAGGCTGCGCTGCGGGATGCGTTCGGCCATGGCGTGACGCGCATCGAAGCGGCCGGGCGAACCTTGTTCGTGCCGGAGTGATATGAGCGCGAACGACGCAGCGAGAGGGGCCAATCACCGCCGCACAGCGCTGTTGCATTGCGTGCTGGTCGCCGTGCTGGCCGCGGTGTTGGCGCAGGGCAGCGCGGCGGTCGCCGCCGAGATCAGGCTCGCCGACGATAGCGGCCGTAGCGTGACGCTGAAACAGCCGGCGCAGCGCATCATCAGCCTGGCGCCGCACGTGACCGAGTTGCTGTTCGCGGCCGGCGCGGGCGAGCACGTCGTCGGCACGGTCGAGTACAGCAATTATCCGGCGGCCGCGCAGCGCATTCCGCGCATCGGCGACAGCGCGCAACTCGACCTGGAGCGCATTGTTGCCCTTAAGCCCGACCTGATCGTGGTCTGGCAGAACGGCAATGCGCAGCGCCAGCTCGACAAATTATTGCGACTCGGCATCCCGGTGTTCTACAACGCGTCGCGCCGACTGTCCGACATCGCGCGCGCGATCGAGCAGCTCGGCCGCCTGGCCGGCACGGAAACGATCGCGTCGCCGACTGCGCGCGCGTTCGTGGCGCGCGAGGCCGGGTTGCGCCAGCGCTACGCCAGGCTCGCGCTGGTGACGGTGTTCTACCAGATCTGGGACAAACCACTGATGACTGTCAACGGCGATCACCTCATCAGCGATGTGATCCGGCTGTGCGGCGGGCAGAATGTGTTTGCCGACCTGAAGCTGCTGACGCCGGTAATCTCCACCGAGGCGGTGCTCGCCGCCGATCCGGAGGCAATTGGCGGCGTGACCGCCGAACCCGGCCAGGCGGGAAATCTGGACGGATGGAAAAAATGGCCGCGTCTCAAGGCGGTGGCGCGCGACAACCTGTTTGTCATCCCTGCCGACCTCATCACCCGCAATACGCCGCGCATCCTGGACGGCGCGCAGCAACTGTGCGGACACCTCGAGGCAGCGCGCGCCAGGCGCGGCCGCTGAGAGACGCGGCCGGCGGCGCGCCGTACCGACCCATTCACCGCCCCGGGGTTCTCTGCTATCGTGCGTGCATGCTGAAGGACCAAGTCGATTTGCAAAGCGTGCGCCGCGTGCTGGTGACCAAGCTGCGCCACCACGGCGACGTGCTGCTCACCTCGCCGGTGTTCTCCGTGCTGAAAAACCATGCACCGCATGTCGAGGTCGACGCGCTGGTCTACGCCGACACCGCCCCGATGCTTGCCGGTAATCCGGCCGTGTCGCAGGTGTTCGGCATCGACCGCGCCTGGAAAACGCTGGGCCTCGCCGAGCAGGCCCGGCGGGAATGGGAACTGCTGCAGCGACTGCGCAAGCGCAAGTACGAATTGCTCATCCACCTGTCCGAGCATCCGCGCGGCGCCTGGCTTGCGCGCCTGCTCGGGCCGCGCCATAGCGTCGCCGCCAATCATCCCCGCGTGCGCAACTGGTGGAAGAACAGTTTCACGCACATCTATCCCTTGCCCATGAACGGCCGGCGCCACGTGGTGGAGTTGAACCTCGATGCGCTGCGCCGCATCGGCGTGCAGCCCGGGGAGAAGGAGCGCAAGCTCTGCTTCGTGCCCGGCGACGAAGCCGAACGCGAAGTGGCGCGCATGCTGGCCGAGCTGGGGCTTGCGCCGGGCGGCTATATCCATCTGCATCCGGCCTCGCGCTGGCAATTCAAGTGCTGGCCGGCCGAGAAAACTGCGGACCTGATCGACAAGCTGCAGGCTCTGGGACAGCGCGTGGTAGTCACCGCAGCCCCCGATGCAGATGAACTCGACCTCGTCGCGCGCATCCGCGCGCTGGCGACGACGCCGTTCGCCGATCTTTGCGGCAAGCTCACGCTGAAGCAACTGGGTGCGGTCTCGCGCAATGCCGGGCTATTCATCGGCGTCGATTCCGCGCCCATGCATATCGCCAGCGCGATGCAGACGCCGGTGGTGGCGCTGTTCGGGCCCAGCGGCGAGTTCAACTGGGGGCCCTGGCAGGTGCCGCACCGCGTGGTCGCGTCCGACCATGCCTGCCGTCCCTGCGGCAACGACGGCTGCGGCGGCGGCAAGGTGAGCGAATGCCTCACCACCCTGCCCGTGTCCGTGGTGCTGCAAGCGGTGCAGGCGCTGCAGTCGCGTTGATGCGTTTGCTGCCGATTGCGCCCTGGTGCCGCGCAACGCCCGCGCAGGGCACCGATGCGCTGCGCCGGATGCTGGACGCAGCACGCGCGCAAGGAGAAACGGCGCGATGAAAATCGCTCTGGTGCGCCAGCGCTACAACCCGTACGGCGGCGCCGAGCGCTTCGTCGAGCGCGCCATGACAGCGCTTGCGGCGCAGGATGTGGAGCTGACGCTGCTCGCGCGCGCGTGGTCGGGAGAGACGGGGTCGGGCGGGGCCGGGCCGGGAAACGCTTGGCGCATGATCCGCTGCGACCCGTTTTATATCGGCCGGGTGTGGCGCGACTGGAGCTTTGCCCGCGCCGTCTGCGCCGCTTTGAAATCGCACAGCTTCGACCTGGTACAGTCGCACGAGCGCATCGCCTGCTGCGACGTCTACCGCGCGGGCGATGGCGTGCATCGGCAGTGGCTCGCCAACCGCAAGCGCGCAGCCGGCGCGTGGGAGCGCATCGCCCTCGCGCTCAATCCGTATCACTGGTATACGCTGGCGGCGGAGCGGCGCCTGTTCGAAAGTCCCACCTTGCGCGCGGTGATCTGCAACTCGAACATGGTGAAGGAGGAGGTGCGGCGGCATTTCGGGCTGGCCGAGTCGAAGCTGCGCGTGATCTACAGCGGCGTCGATCTGGCGGCCTTCCATCCGGATCTGCGCCAGACTTGGCGCGCCCGAAAGCGCGCAGAGCTCGGCATCGCGGACGCGGTGATGGTGTTTTTGTTCGTCGGCTCCGGGTTCAGGCGCAAAGGCCTGCCGCAGTTGTTGCGCGCCCTGAGCGGCGTGCGCGACGCCCACCTCGTCGTGGTGGGCGCGGACAAGGAACTGCCGCAGCTGCGGCGGACGGCGGAGCAGGCCAAGCTTTCCGGCCGGGTGCATTTCACGGGCGGTCAGGAAGACGTCAAACCCTGGTATGGCATGGCCGATTGTTTCGTTCTGCCCACGCTCTACGACCCCTTCCCCAACGCCGCGCTGGAGGCGATGGCCTGCGGCCTGCCGCTCGTGACCAGTTTGCAGTGCGGCGCGGCGGAGTTGATCGAAAGCGGTGTCGAGGGCTACGTCTGCCGCGACGCGCTCGACGTGGTCGAGTTGGCGCGTTGCCTCAGTCTGGCGGCCGCGCCGGGACAGGCGCGACGCATGGGCGCGGCCGCACGGCGCAAGGTCGAGCCCTTCAGTCTGGATGGCATGGCGCAACAATTGACGCGGCTTTACTCGGATCTGCTGCAGACGAAGAGCTCACTAGGAAATGAGGGGATACCTCCCGTCATGCTCCCCTGATTCAGGGGCTGTTTCAGAAATTCTGAAACAGCCTCGAAGTCACAATAGCGGATCGTTCTTCGCGAGCGAGCTCGGGAACGCCCGCGGTCAGGGTTTAGGGCTCTGATATAATTGCACATTTTTCCACCCTGATGCAGTTCCAATAATGGCCGTTCCCGAAACCAAGAGCCGGGCCCTGTACTTGCGCTTGCTGGGCTATGTCGCGCCGTACTGGCGCATGTTCGCCCTGTCGATCCTGACCATGGTATTGGTGGCGGCGACCGAGCCGCTGCTACCGGCGCTGATGAAGCCGCTCCTGGACGGCAGCTTCGTCAACAAGGACCCCACCACCATCCGCCTGATTCCGTTCGCTCTGGTCGGCTTGTTCCTGATACGCGGCGTGTTCGGCTTTGTCAGCGACTACGCGCTCAACTGGGTATCCAACCGGGTGGTGCTCGATCTGCGCGGCGAGATGTTCCGCCGACTGGTCGGCCTGCCAACGCGCTTCTACGACGACGCTTCCTCGGGCGTGCTGATTTCCAAACTCGCCTATGACGTGACCGGCGTCACCGCGGCGGCAACCACGGTGCTTACGGTAATGGTGCGCGACACACTTACCATCGCCGGGCTGCTCGCCTGGATGTTCTACCTCGACTGGAAGCTGTCGCTGATCACTCTGGTGATAGGCCCAATCATCGCCTTGGTGATCCAGTCATTCAGCAGCCGGCTGCGCGAAGTGAGCCGCAACGCGCAGTACGCGATGGGCGACATCACCCACGTGCTGGACGAGGCGATCGAGTGCCACAAGGTGGTGAAGGTATTTGGTGGACAGGAGTACGAGCAGCGCCACTTCGGCGCGGCGATCAAGCGCATGCGCGATTTCGCCATGCGTCAGACCGTTGCCGCCGGAGCGTCGGTGCCACTGGTGCAGGTATGCGCAGCGATCGCAGTCGCGGTCATCGTCTACTATTCCACGCGGCAAGGCGGGGCCAACGGAGTGACCGTGGGCAGTTTCGTCTCGTTCATGACCGCTACCCTGATGCTGCTTTCGCCGCTCAAGCGTCTGACCGGGGTCAACGCTTCGCTGCAGCGCGGCCTGGCGGCGGCCGAAAGCGTGTT
>DAIRFM010000311.1:0-2876 GCA_036795025.1 Burkholderiales bacterium
CGGATGTGCGGTATCGCGGGCTTTATTGCAGGCCGGTCGCAAGGCGCGGCGCGGCCGATCGATGATATAGCCGCTTCGATGAGCGAAAGCTTGCGGCACCGCGGGCCGGACGACGACGGCGTGTGGAGCGACCCGGAGGCCGGCGTCAGCCTGATTCATCGCCGGCTGTCCATCGTCGATCTGTCGCCGGCCGGTCATCAGCCGATGGTCTCAGCCGATGGCCGCTACGTCATCATCTACAACGGCGAGGTTTACAGCCACGAGGAAATAAGGCCCTCGCTGACCGCGCGCGGCGTATCGTTTCGCGGCCATTCGGATACCGAGGTCATGCTGGAATCTTTCGCCGCGTTTGGCGTCGAAGCGACGCTGCGCCGGCTGATCGGAATGTTCACAATAGCGCTGTGGGATCGCCGCGAGCGCACGCTCACGCTGATGCGCGACCGGCTCGGCATCAAGCCGCTCTATTGGGCCAAGTTCGGCGATCTGTTCCTGTTCGGCTCCGAGCTCAAGGCGATGCGCGCACACCCCGGCTGGACACCGCGCATCGATCGCAACGCCGTGGCGAGCTTCATGCGGCTCAATTACATCACAGCGCCGCACACGATCTATGAAGGCGTCCACAAGCTCGAGCCGGGCACGGTGCTCACCGTGCCATGGGGCGGCGAACCGCGAATCGAGCGCTTCTGGGACGCGCGCAAGGTCGCGCACGCGGGTCTTGCCAACCCGAACCATGGCAGCGACCGCGAACTGACCGACGAATTGGAGGCCCTGCTCACGGACGCGGTCCGGCGGCGGATGATCGCCGACGTGCCGCTGGGCGCGTTCCTATCGGGCGGCATCGACTCCTCGACGGTAGTCGCATTGATGAAGGCCGCCGATGCCGGGCCGGTCAAGACGTTCACGATCGGCTTCGACATTGCGGGCTTCGACGAGGCGCCGCACGCGGCCGCGGTCGCGCGCCATCTCGGCACCGATCACACCGAACTCACCGTCACAGCGCAACAGGCGCTCGACATCATTCCGCAATTGCCGGAATGGTATGACGAGCCGTTTGCGGATTCCTCGCAAATTCCGACCTATCTCGTCTCCGCGATGACGCGCAAGCATGTCAAGGTGGCGCTCTCCGGCGATGGCGGCGACGAACTGTTCGCGGGCTACAACCGCTATCAATTGACGCAGCGATTTTGGCGAGGCATGTCGCTGCTGCCGCGCGGAATACGCCAGGGGATGGCTGCCGCGCTGACCAGCATTTCGCCCGACCGTTGGTCGCGTCTGCTGGCGTTTTTGCCGGCGCGCCTACCGGCGCAGATCGGCGACAAACTGCACAAGGCCGCTTCCGTGCTCGCGCTTCCCGATGGCGACGCCGTCTACCGGCGACTGATCACCCATTGGGAGCCCAATGAGGTGATGCCCGGAACGTCGGAACCGAAAGGCATTCTCTGGGACCCTTCGCTCGCCGCGGAAATGCCCTCGCTACTTGATCGCATGCAATTGCTCGACCTCGTCACTTACCTGCCTGACGATATCTTGACCAAGGTCGATCGCGCCAGCATGGCGGTGGCGCTGGAGGCACGCGTGCCGCTGCTCGATCACCGGGTGGTCGAATTTGCTTGGGCGTTGCCCCAGTCTGCGAAAATACGTGGTGGCAAGAGCAAGTGGCTGCTGCGGCAGGTGCTCTATCGCCATGTCCCGCCGGAACTGGTGGAGCGCCCGAAGATGGGCTTCGGGATTCCGCTCGGCGAATGGCTGCGCGGACCGCTGCGGGACTGGGCGGAAACGCTGCTGGCGGAAAAACGCCTGCGCGAAGCCGGTCTGGTCGACACCGCCTGTGTGCGCCGGCGTTGGGCGGAGCACCTTAGCGGGCACCGTAATTGGCAACATCCGCTTTGGGGCATACTGATGTTCGAGGCCTGGCGCGAACGCTGGTTCCATGGCTAATCCAGGCACGCGCGACTCATGTCCGGGGCCTTGGCACCCTGAGTAACTTATTATTTGCGCGTATCGTTTCTGTTTGGCGAGTGACTCAAATTAAAATGTTCAATCTCAACCAAATGCGCCGGCGCCTGCTCAGCGAATATCCGCTGAGCCTGTTGAGCGGCTATTTGGCGATGGCGGGAAACATCATTGCGCAGGTCGTCCTGGTTCCGGTTTATCTGACGACGCTCGGTGCGGAGGGATTTGGTCTCCTCGTGTTGATGCTGGCGATGATCAACTACGCGACAGTCGGTGTCGGATGGCTCAGCGGGGGCTTGCAACGCATTCTGGGCGAAGCCTTCGGAACCAGAAATGACGCCGGCTTTGTGCAAGCGATCGATGTCGGAAAGATTATTTTCTTGGCTTACGGCGCCGCTGCGGCCTTGCTCGGCATCGGCGTTGTCGCGTTTCTTGATCGCTCGCAGGTGCCGCTTGGCGCGGCAATTGTCGCGGGCTTTTTTCTGGTCGCGAGTTACGAATCGTCGATCGAGCGGCTTGCGCTGACCGCGGCCGCACGTCTCGCCGCCGTCAATCTCCTGCAATTCGTGCAAGTGCTCGCATACGCTATTTCGGTTGTGTTTGTGTTGCGCGCCGGCGGCGGACTGTTCGGCGTCTTCGCATGCCAATTGGGCTCGGTCCTGGTCGCGCGCGTGCTTCTTCCCTTGTGCTGGCAGGGCACGCGTCCGATCGCAAAACATATGATTGGCACGCTGCGTCCGCTGCTGGCGCGACTGACCGGCCGCATGGGCGGCGGCTACTTTCTTTCTGCGGCGCTGATCGTGTCATCGCAATCCGATGTGCTGGTGATAGGCTGGCTCGGCGGCGCCGAGACCGCCGCCCGCTATGTCCTGCTCTGGAAGATCGCCGAGGTCGGCGTAACCGCGCTGTGGCGAATTTCGGAA
>DAIRFM010000312.1:0-2873 GCA_036795025.1 Burkholderiales bacterium
ATGTGATCGGTGCTGCGATCCGGGCTTTTCGCGCCAAGCCACAGCTATCCTATTGAACGACGGCGGCGCCAGGCGCAGAATACCGCTTTCGTGTAGCGGCATTGCGGCAATACACATCACGCGTTGGGCGCTGCAACCAAGCGATAGTGCAGATGAGCCACGGAGCGTATCTATGACTACGGACGAGAACAAGACGAAGGTAACCATTCTGACCGGGACTTACCGCGTCAAGGGTTATATCGACCTGCTGCCCGGCGCCCGGGTGACCGACTACCTGGTCGAGTCCAAGGACTTTATCGCGGTCACCGACGCGGAGGTGTGGGAACTGGGGAACCGTCATGTTCTCAACGCCCCGTTCATCAATGTCAGCCTCGATCATATCCAGATTGTCACGCCGGGAGATTGATGCAGCAGATCCAAGTCGCCCGCTGCGTTTGAAACCGGCTTACCCGCGCGGCGTCAGAGGCTGCATTTGATTGACCGGCTTTGCCTAAACGCTGTAAAATCCGCTAGTTTTGACGCTTAGCGGCGGCTTCTGGGGAATCAAGGCAATGCGCAGCCGGGTGGTCGCGGGTAACTGGAAGATGCACGGCAGTCTGGCTGCAAATCGGCGCTTGCTCGAAGCTCTGAAGGCCGGCCTGCGGGCTTCCGCTGGCGTGCAGTACACGGTGTGCGTGCCTTATCCGTATCTGGCGCAGGTTGCAACGGCCCTGGCCGGCACTTCCATAGCCTGGGGCGCGCAAAACGTAAGCGAATGGCCGCAGGGTGCATATACCGGCGAAGTGTCGGGCGCGATGCTGCGCGATTTTGGCTGCCGCCATGTCCTGGTCGGCCACTCCGAGCGGCGAGCGCTGTACGGCGAGACCGACAAGCAGGTAGCGGCCAAGTTCCAGGCGGCGCAAGGGGCGGGATTGATTCCCATCCTGTGCGTGGGGGAAACCCTGCAGGAGCGCGAAAGCGGCGTCACCGAAATCGTGGTCGGGCGCCAACTCGCAGCCGTGCTCGATTCGAGCGGCGTCGGCGCGCTGGTCAATGCGGTGATCGCCTACGAGCCGGTGTGGGCGATCGGCACCGGCAGGACCGCGACGCCGCAGCAGGCCCAGGCGGTGCACGCGTTCATACGCGGCGTCGTCGGCAGGCAGGATGCAAAGTTGGCCGCCGGGTTGAGCATCGTCTACGGCGGGAGCGTCAAAGCCGCGAACGCGAAGGAATTGTTCGCCATGGCCGATATGGACGGCGGCCTCATCGGCGGTGCCGCGTTGGTCGCGGAGGAGTTCATTGCGATCTGCGCGGCGGCAGGCAAGGCGTAGGCGGTGCGGGGGACGCGGTCCGGCGGTGCGGCGCGTCATCGTTAGTGCGAAATGTTTTTGCCATCCGCCATGTGGCGGATGAGTCATAGCGAGTGAAGAATGGATATCTGGTTGACATTGATTTTGACCGTACACGTGCTGGTGGCGCTGGGCATCATCTTCCTGGTGCTGCTCCAGCACGGCAAGGGCGCAGACATGGGGGCGGCCTTCGGCGGCGGCTCTTCGGGCAGCCTGTTCGGTGCCACCGGTTCCGCCAACTTTCTTTCCCGCACCACGGCCGCGCTGGCGGTGGTGTTTTTCCTCACCAGCCTGGGGTTGGCCTACGTGGCGACGCACAAGCCCAGGACGGGGGCCAGCGTGATGCAGGGCGCGACCTCGCCACCTGCGGCAGCGGCGTCGCCCGCGGGTGAGGTGCCCAAGCCGGCAGATGCGCCGGCGGGGCCGAAGGCGAACGACGTACCCAAGTAAGGCGTGAGGTGTGAGGAGTGAAGCGTGAGGAGCGAAGGGCAGATCGTGCTTTTTTCCTCACCCCTCACTCCTCTCTCCTCACCAGGTTTTCACGCCGACGTGGTGAAATTGGTAGACACGCTATCTTGAGGGGGTAGTGGCGAAAGCTGTGCGAGTTCGACTCTCGCCGTCGGCACCAGTTTGAGATCGATGCGTTCGTAGCAGGGATGTTGTGGAAGTTGCAGACCTGCTGTCCTGTGTGAGTCGATGTTGAAAGAAGGGTAAGCAAAAAGAAAGCGTTTGATCTAGGTCAACTCCGCAATCCACTCAAAGGTAGACGATGTGGCCTGCCTGTATGATGACTAGATGCAAAGTTTTCACCAACTTCTCAATCCTGTATTTTAGATCCTGACGATCCGTGCTCGAAAACTACTTTCCGGTCCTGATGTTCATTTTCGTCGGCCTCGCCGTCGGCGTCGGGCCGATTGTCACCGGCGCGCTGCTCGGGCCGCACCGCCCCGACAGCGAAAAAAATTCCCCCTACGAATGCGGCTTCGAGGCTTTCGAGGACGCGCGCATGAAGTTCGACGTGCGCTATTACCTGGTGGCGATTCTGTTTATCCTGTTCGACCTGGAGATCGCATTCCTGTTTCCCTGGGCAATCGTCCTCAATGAAATCGGCCTGTTCGGTTTCTTTTCCATGATGATTTTCCTCGCCATCCTGGTGGTTGGGTTCATCTACGAATGGATGAAGGGGGCGCTGGAATGGGATTAGCGATGCATACAAGGTGGCTACATGGGAATTGAAGGCCTCCTGCAGGAAGGCTTCGTCACCACCACCGTCGACAAGCTGATCAACTGGACCCGCACCGGGTCGATGTGGCCGATGACCTTCGGTCTGGCTTGCTGCGCGGTCGAGATGATGCATTCGGGCGCCGCGCGTTACGACCTCGACCGCTTCGGCGTCGTATTGTTCCCCAGCCCGCGTCGTTCTGACTTGATGATCGTTGCCGGTACGCTGTGCAACAAGATGGCGCCGGCGCTGCGCAAGGTCTATGACCAAATGGCGGAGCCGCGCTGGGTGATCTCGATGGGCTCCTGCGCCAACGGCGGCGG
>DAIRFM010000313.1:0-2864 GCA_036795025.1 Burkholderiales bacterium
GTGAGCAGGTAGCGCCGGCTCTCCGCGGGCAGATCGCTCGGCGTGGCAAACAGCCGCTCGGCGAGGCTGGCCATATTGGCTGCGTCTCTTGCGCCCACCGCCTTGAACAGCGCGATCCATAGTTTGTACGGCTGCGGCAGCGAGCCGTAGCAGCCAGCGGTTTCGAAACGCTGCCATATTGCCCCGGCCTCCTCGGGCGCAAGGAACGGGTTGACCGCGATCGCCACCTGGAACAGCGAATGCAGCCAGACGTCGTGCCTGGCCGGGTCCCAGCAGTCGAGCGCGCGCAGGCTCGCCAGTTCCATGTCCTTTTGCAGTGCGCGCGGCATCGCCATCGGCTCGGGTGGATTCGGTTCCAGATAAGTGTCGCGGATGTATTGCGCGCGGCGTATCTGCTCGATGCGGTTGAAGTAATCGGCACCGTCCAGCGACACCGGCGGCAGCGTGTTCCTGCCCTCCAGCATGGGTATCACCGGAACGCTGGCCGCGTTCAGGCTGGCCAGATCGCCGGCGCCCTGCTGCAGGAAGCGGTAACGCGCTGCGTTCAGGTCGAGATAGGGGTAGTAGTCCGAGTTCGCAGGCACGCGAAAGCTTTGCACCAGCGGGTGGATGATGGCGCGAGTGGCGATCTTGCGTATCTCCAGGTCGGCCAGATTTTGCAGGTGCACCATGCGCAGCTCCTTTGCCAGGCCGGGCTCGCGGAACACGTCGGCGAGCGGCTGCGCGAGCGTGGCGGTATCGCCGGCGACGATCAGAAGGTCGGAGTCGGTGGAGGCGTAGATGACGTAATCGGGAAAGTTCTCGCCCAGCGCGCGCAGCACCGAAGCGACGAGACTGACGTCGATTTCATACAGCTGGAACCACTGCACCAGCACGCCGCCCGGCTTGAGGTAGCGCCGCACCAGATGGTAGAACTCATTTGAGAACAAACTGGAGACCCCGCTGACCCAAGGGTTCGACGGCTCGGAGATGATGATGTCGTATTTGCCGTTGTGGGTGGAGAAGAAGGTCTTGGCATCGTCGATCCGGATATGGCTGCGCGGATCGGCGTAGGCATTGGCATTGCGCGCATTGAACCCCCGCGCCGCCTCCACCATGGCGGGCTCGATCTCGATGGTGTCGACGGCGTCGATTTTCGAGTTGGCGAGCATGGTGTGCACGGTGAGCCCGGTGCCCATGCCGATGATGGCGGCGTTCTTTGCCTCCGGTTTGAACGCGAGCGGCAATACCGCCGTGAGCACCATGGTGACCTCATCGGATATACGCGGGCCCGCTTTGAGGTTGATGGCGCCGTCGGATTTGGCGTTGGTGCGAATACTGGTGCCTTCGGGAAATTCGACCAGGCTGACGGTGGCGGTCTTGCCGTCCTTGTAGAACAGAGGCTTGATGTCGGCGGCGGTGAAAATGGTGCCGTGGCGGAACACGCCCGACACCATGCGGTGGACGTCGAACTTTACTGCGCCAAAGGCGAGGATCAACGCCAGCGCAACCACGCCGCCGGCTGCCGCCGGAAGCACCAGGCCGCCGGCCCCGGCCGGAAGGACATGGCCGCCGCTCAAGGCCTGCCGTTCGCGCGCCGCGCGCCACAGCAGATAGACGCCGAGCAGGGTGTCGATCGCCGCGCCTGCGGCGATGAGGTTCTTCAGTCCCAGCAGCGGCAGTCCCAGGTGCGCGGCGGCGAACACGCCCAGGATTGCGCCCAGGGTATTGGCGGCGTAGACCGCGCCTATGCTTTTCTCGCCGTAGCCGCGGCGCAGCAGGGCATAGGTGATCAGCGGCAGCGTCATGCCGGCGCAGAAGGTGGCCGGGAACATGATGGCGAGCGCGATGACGTCGCTGGAAACGTGGTAGAGCGCATAGCCGGTTTCGGTGCGCGCGACGCCCTTCATGATCCAGGTCATGGCGTCGAACATGGCGCCGTACAGCGGCAGCGTGGCGATGGCCAGGAGTCCCATCACCACCTGCACCACGCCGAGCAGGCGCGTCGGGTCCGCAGTGCGATCGATGCGGCGCTTCACCCAGTAGCCGCCGCAGGCCAGCCCGAAGATGAAGGCCGAGAGCATGAGTTCGAACGAATGCGTGGACGCGCCCAGCACCAGGCTGAGCATCCTGATCCAGCCGATTTCGTAGATGAACGAAGCGGCACCGGTCAATAGCGCGGCGGCGAGCAGCATCCCGAAATAGCCGCGGTCTCCGTCTTGCACCGCAGCGAGGGGCAAGGCGGGGGGTGGCTCGGCGCCGCGCGCGATCAGCCACACTGCCGCTGCCAGCGCCAGATTCATCAGACCGGCCGCCTGTATGGTGCCGGGCAGCCCCAGTCTTGCGATCATGAAAAAGCCGCTCGCCAGCACGCCGATGGCGGCGCCCAGACTGTTGGTGAAATAGAGCATGGCGAGCGATGCGCCCGGCGCATCCGGATGGCGGCGGATGAGGCCGCCGCTCATCAGCGGAAAGGTCATGCCCAGCAGAACGGACTGCGGCAGGATCAGCGCGGTGCCCAGACACCACTTGAACCAGGTGGCGGCGAATTCGGATCCTAATGCAGGCAGGACGGAGTCGAAAGCTGCGTCGGTTGCGGCGACGAACAGCGGATGAAACGCGAGCGCGCAGGCGCCGATGACGGCTTCGGCAAGCGCGTAGCCGACGAGCAGGTTTTTCCAGCCCCCGGAGAAACGGCTGCAGAGCCAGGAACCGAGGGCCATGCCGCCCATGAATATCGCCAGCACCAGGGTCTGCGCATAGGCGGCATGCCCCAGGAACAGCTTGAGGTAATGGCTCCAGATGGATTCGTAGATCAACCCGGCGAAGCCGGACACGGTGAACAGCAGGAACAGCGTGCTGCGTGAGCGCAGTTGTTTGAGCAT
>DAIRFM010000070.1:0-8015 GCA_036795025.1 Burkholderiales bacterium
TCCTGCACCAGCCGGCTCACCTCGCGCAACAGCATGCGGCTGTCGGCGTTCTTGTAACGCGAATCGGTGTCGGGGAAATGCCGGCCGATATCGCCCAGAGCCCCGGCGCCGAGCAACGCGTCGCACAGGGCGTGCAGCAGCACGTCGGCGTCCGAATGTCCGTCCAGGCCCTTCTCGTTTGGAATATCCACGCCGCCGATGATCAGCTTGCGCCCCGTGACCAGGGCGTGAACGTCGAATCCCTGCCCTACTCTCATGTTTGTCTCCCTTGGCTTGCGAGGATGATTTCCGCCAACTGCAGATCCTCCGCATAGGTAACCTTCAAATTCGCGGTGGAACCCTGCACCAGCTTCGGTTTCAGCCCCAGCGCCTCTATGGCGCCAGCCTCGTCGGTCACTATCCCGGTCCTGCTCAAAGCATGCAGCAGCAGGCCATGGCGGAACATCTGCGGCGTCTGCGCCTGCCACAGGTGTTCGCGCGGTTCGGTCGCCTGGATCTGCCCGGCGGCGTCGGCGCGCTTGAGCGTGTCGGCGACCGGCACTGCGAGTATACCTCCCACATCGTGCGTGGCGAGCGCGGCCAGCATACGCTGCAATTCACGCTGGCCCAGACAGGGCCGCGCCGCGTCGTGCACCAACATCCAGTCCTCCGGCTGCGCCGTGGACGAGGCCGCAACCAGGCCATTCAACACGCTGTCGTGCCGCGTCGCGCCGCCGCAATAAAGCGGCGCGATGCGCTCACCGAACTCACCCCAGTCATGCTGCCTGAATTCGCGGTCTCCGGGCGCCAGCACCACGAACACGGTATCGATCCTGCCGCTCGCGAGGAGCGCGTTCACGCTATGGTAGAGCATCGGGCGTCCCAGCAGCGGAAGGTATTGCTTGGGCGTGGCCTGGCCCATGCGCTCGCCCGCCCCCGCCGCCGGAATCAGGCCGAAAAATCGCTCGGACGTCATTGTTTTTTCTAAATAAATGGCTGCTGAAGACGTTATAATACAGCTTAGTTAAATTATGATGTCAGCTGAATCCCGTCTCCCAGGGCCGCGCCCGCGGACTCTTTTTTGCCCATGATTTCCGCCCCCGTCCAAGCGCTGCACAAACGCCGCTACACCCAGTTGCATGGCTCGAGCGACGCCCTGGCGCTCGCGCGCCTGGCGCGGGAAGCGAAACCCCTGATCGTATTTTGCGCCTCAGCGCTGGATGCGCAGCGCCTGTGCGAGGAAATTCCTTATTTCGAGCCCGGATTGGCCGTGAATCTGCTGCCCGACTGGGAGACGCTGCCCTACGACAGTTTCTCGCCGCACCATGACCTGATTTCCGAACGCCTGGCGACGCTGTACGCGATCACCCGCGGCAGTTGCGACGTTACGCTGATTCCGGCGAGCACCGCACTCTACCGCCTGGCGCCGCCGTCCTATCTCGCTGCTTACACGTTCTTCCTCAAGCAGGAGGAGAAATTCAACCTGCCGCAACTGCGCGCGCAATTGACGCTGGCCGGCTACAGCCACGTCACCCAGGTGGTCGCACCGGGCGAATATTGCGTGCGCGGCGGGCTCATCGATCTGTTCCCCATGGGCAGCGCCCTGCCTTACCGCATCGATCTGCTCGACGAGGAGATCGAATCCATCCGCACCTTCGACGTCGATACGCAGCGCACCATCTATCGGGTGAAGGAAGTGCGCCTGCTGCCGGCGCGCGAGTTTCCGCTGGACGAGGCCGGCAGGACGCGCTTTCGCGCGCGCTTTCGCGAAACCTTCGAAGGCGATCCGTCGCGGAGCAATATCTACAAGGACGTGAGCAACGGCATCGCCCCGGCCGGGGTCGAATACTACCTGCCCCTGTTCTTCGAGAGCACCGCCACTATTTTCGATTACCTGCCCGGGCAGGCCACGCTGTGCCTGCACCGCGACGTCGCCGCCACCATCGATGCGTTCTGGAAGGACACGCAGTCGCGCTATCAACTGCTGCGCGGCGACCGCTCGCAGCCGCTGCTGTCACCGGTGGAGATGTTCCTCCCGGCCGAGGAGTTCTTCGTCGCGGCAAGGAATTTTGCGCGCGTCGACATTACCGCCCCGCAGGAAGCCGGCGCGGCGCCGGAAGGGGCAATCGTCGCCGCCGAACTGCCGCCGCTCGCAGTCGAGCGCCGCGCCGCGGATCCGCTCACCCGGTTAAAGCAGTTCCTCGCGAGCACACCCGCGCGCGTGCTGCTCCTCGCAGAATCGCCGGGCCGGCGCGAAACCATGAGCCAGTATCTGGCCGAATACGGGCTTCAGCCTGCGCCCTGCGCGAGCTTCGCCGAGTTTCGCGCGGGCAGCGCACGCTGCATGCTCGGCACGGCGCCGCTATTCAACGGCTTTGCCCTGCCCGCTGAGCGCATTTGTATCCTTACCGAGGCCGAACTCTATGCCGGTACGGTGCGCGCAAGCAAACGCGCCGAGGTCCGCCCGACTTCGGTCGAGGGCCTGGTGCGCGACCTGTCGGAACTGCGCATCGGCGACCCCGTGGTGCATGCCCAGCACGGCATCGGCCGCTATCTCGGCCTGGCCAATCTCGACCTGGGGGAAGGCAAGACCGAATTTCTGCACCTGGAGTATGCCGGCCAGGACAAGCTCTACGTGCCGGTGGCGCAGTTGCACCTGATCAGCCGCTACAGCGGCGTCGCGCCGGATCAGGCGCCGCTGCACAAGCTCGGCAGCGGCGACTGGGACCGCGCCAAGCGCAAGGCGGCACTGCAGATCCGCGACACCGCGGCCGAGTTGCTCAATCTCTACGCCCGGCGCGCCGCCCGCCAGGGGCATCGGTTCGAGATCAAGCAGCACGATCTGGACGCGTTTGCCGAGGGCTTCGGCTTCGAGGAGACCACCGACCAGGCGGCGGCGATCCGCGCGGTGGTCGAAGACATGCGCTCGGGCAAGCCCATGGATCGCCTGATCTGCGGCGACGTCGGCTTCGGCAAGACCGAAGTGGCCCTGCGCGCGGCGTTCGTCGCAGTCTGTGGCGGCAAGCAGGTCGCCGTCCTCACCCCGACCACCCTGCTCGCCGAGCAGCACTTCCAGACCTTCTCCGACCGCTTCGCGCAGATCGCGGACGAGTGGCCGATCAAGATCGCGCAGCTGTCGCGTTTTCGCACGGCGAAGGAGCAGACGCAAAGCGTGAAGGCGCTCGCCGATGGCGCAATCGACATCGCCATCGGCACGCACAAGCTGCTGCAGCGCGACATCCATTTTCAGCGCCTGGGGCTGGTGATCATCGACGAGGAGCATCGCTTCGGCGTGCGCCAGAAGGAGGTGCTCAAGGCGCTGCGCGCCGAAGTGGACGTGCTCACGCTCACGGCCACGCCGATCCCGCGCACCCTGGCCATGTCGCTCGAAGGCCTGCGCGATTTCTCGGTCATCGCCACCGCGCCGCAGAAGCGCCTCGCGATCAAGACCTTCGTCAGCCGCGACAGCCAGGGCGTGATCCGCGAAGCGGTGCTGCGCGAATTGAAGCGCGGCGGGCAGATCTATTTCCTGCACAACGAAGTCCAGACCATCGAGAACATGCACGTGAAGCTCGCGCAGCTGCTGCCCGAGGCGCGCATCGTGGTGGCGCACGGGCAAATGCGCGAACGCGAACTCGAGCGCGCGATGCGCGAGTTCCACCAGCAGCGCTACAACCTGCTGCTATGCACCACCATCATCGAGACGGGGATCGACATCCCCACCGCCAACACCATGCTGATCAACCGCGCCGACAAGTTCGGCCTGGCGCAATTGCACCAACTGCGCGGCCGCGTCGGCCGCTCGCATCATCAGGCCTATGCCTACCTGCTGATCCACGCCGAAGAGGCGCTCTCGGCGCAGGCAAAAAAACGCCTGGAAGCGATACAGATGATGAATGAGCTCGGCTCGGGGTTCTTCCTCGCCATGCACGACCTGGAAATTCGCGGCGCGGGCGAAGTCCTGGGCGAGTCGCAATCTGGCGAAATGCAGGAAATCGGCTTCAATCTGTACGCCGACATGCTCAATCACGCGGTGCGCTCCCTCAAAGCGGGGAAGGAGCCGGACCTGTCGCAGCCGCTGGGGATCACCACCGAAATCAATTTGCACCTGCCGGCGCTGCTGCCCAACGACTATTGCAGCGACGTACACGAGCGGCTGACACTGTACAAGCGCCTCGCCAACTGCGAAACCGCGCAACAGCTCGATGCGATGCAGGAGGAGCTGATAGACCGCTTCGGCCCGGCGCCCGAACCGGCACAGGCGCTGATCGAGTCGCACCGCCTGCGCATCGCCGCACGCGCGCTGGGCGTGGCGCGCATCGACGCCGGCGGCGATGCGATCCAGTTGCAGTTCATCGACAAACCGCCCATAGACGGGGCGCGCATCCTGCAACTGCTGCAGCGGCACCGCCACTGGAAGCTGCCGGGCCCGAGCAAACTCCGGGTGCAGACGCCGAGCGAAGGCCTGGCGCCGAGGGTGCAGACGGTGAAAGAATTGCTCAAGACTTTGGGCGGAGCGATGCAATGATGCCCGCGCGCCCAACCGGGCCGCATCCGCATACGAGATGAGTATGCATCTGGTGATCCAGGGCGCCGCCGTCGCCGAACGCGACCTCGAGCAGCTATCGCAGCTATCCGGTGCGCGGCAAGTCCTGCGCCTCAGCCCCGGCGTGTGCCGCTTGATCGGCGCGCAGCAACGGCCGGGTATCGCCGAGTATTGCGCCCGGGCGAGGCTCGACTTCGGCTTTGTTCCGGAGGAGCGGAAACTCGCCGACATGGAACTGCTGGTGATCGACATGGATTCCACGCTGATCACCATCGAATGCATAGACGAAATCGCCGACATGGCGGGGGTCAGGGCCGAAGTTTCGGCGATCACCGCCGCCGCGATGTCGGGCGAGATCGATTACGCCGAGAGCCTGCGGCTGCGCGTCGGCCTGCTGCAGGGTCTGGACGAGGGAGCGCTGGCGCGCGTCTACGACGAACGCCTGCGGCTCTCCCCCGGCGCCGAGACCATGCTCGCCGCGATGCAGCGCGCCGGCGTCAAAACGCTGTTGGTATCCGGTGGCTTCAGTTTTTTCACCGAGCGCCTGAAAACCCGGCTTGGGCTCGACTACAGCATCTCCAACGTGCTCAATATCGAAGATGGCCGCCTCACCGGACGGGTGATCGGGGGCATCGTCGACGCGGAGGCGAAGGCGGCGAAGCTGCGCTCGGTGCGCGATGAGCTGGGGCTGGCAACAGCCCGGGTCATCGCCATAGGCGACGGCGCCAATGACCTTGCGATGATGGCCGAGGCCGGCGTCTCCATCGCCTACCGCGCGAAACCGGTGGCGCGGGGCAAGGCCGACTACACGCTGGACTACGTCGGCCTGGACGGGGTGCTGAACCTATTTGCCACAGCGAATTAACGACTCAGGCCGGCAACGAGACGACCTTGCGCGCAGCCGCGGGACGCCGGTCCATCAGCACGGTCACATTGCCGTTTTTCGCCAGTTGCTCGTTCACCAAGTCCTGCAGCGTCACCGAGTTCAGATATTCGTACAACTTCTCGTTCAGCGTGGCCCACAAATTATGGGTCATGCAGCGCTTGTCTTCCTGGCAGTTTTCCATGCCGCCGCATTGCGTCGCATCGAGCGGCTCGTCCACGGCGAGGATGATGTCGGCCACCGAGATCTTCTCGGTCGGGCGCGCCAGGCAGTAACCGCCGCCGGGACCGCGCACGCTCTCGACCAGCGCATGCCGGCGCAGCTTGCCGAACAGTTGCTCCAGATAGGAAAGGGAAATGCCCTGGCGCGCTCCGATGCCGGCCAAAGTCACCGGACCCGGCTGGTGGCGCAAGGCCAGATCCAGCATCGCGGTCACGGCAAATCTGCCTTTGGTTGTCAGTCGCATATTCGTCTCCCGCTCAATACCCAATCAATACCCAATAAATACAAGGAAATATACTAAAACGTGAGTGTTTCAGTCGACTATTTTTCCGCTGCCTGGCGTAGCCGGCCCGGGTCGAAGCGCTCCGCGACCGCGCGGTCGTCCTCGGTCCGCCCTCGCAAAGCCTCGATCTCGTGCTGTAACTGCTCCAGGCGACGGTCCTGCTCCATCGAGTGGTCCAGCAAACCCTGTAGCGCCTTGGCCAGGGGATCGTCCGCGGCTTTGGCCGTGATGGCATAGGCGGAAAAACCAAGCTTGGCGGCTTTTTCCTCGCGCGACTTGTCCTGATCGTCGAGAATGATGCGCGCCGGAATCCCGACCGCTGAGGCCCCTGCGGGAACGTCTTTCACCACCACGGCGTTGGAGCCGATCTTCGCCCCCTCGCCCACGACGATGGGTCCCAGCACCTTGGCGCCGGCACCGATGACTACCCCATTCCTCAAAGTCGGATGGCGCTTGCCCTTGTTCCAGGAAGTACCGCCCAAGGTGACGCCATGATAAAGGGTCACGTCATCGCCGATTTCAGCGGTTTCGCCTATGACTACCCCCATGCCGTGGTCGATGAAAAAGCGCCGTCCGATCGTCGCGCCGGGATGAATTTCGATGCCGGTCAGAAAGCGGCCGATATGCGACACCAGCCGTCCCAGCCAGCGCAGGTTCATATGCCAGAGCCAATTCGCGATGCGGTGAATACGCAGCGCATGGAAGCCCGGATAACAGGTGATAACCTCCCACGTCGAGCGCGCAGCAGGATCGCGATCGAATACGCTGGCGATGTCTTCACGGATGTTTTTAAACATAAATCTGTCCGGTAACGGGTCTGATCAGTATCACTGTACTAATCCGTAGTGATTTAGTCAACTATTTGCGAAAAGAATTCAACATCCCGCGCAGGATGTTGACCTCTTCCTGTTCCAGTTGGGCGCGGCCGAACAGGCGCCGCAGGCGCGGTATCAGGCGCCTGGGGTTCGCCGGGTCCAGAAAGCCGCTGGCGAGCAGGCTTTGCTCGAGGTGGGCGTAGAAATTCTCGACGTCCTCGTGGCGCGCCGGTTCGAATTCGCTCGGCGGGAGCAGCTGCGCACCCAGCGCCGCCACGCGCGCCTCATAGGCCATGACCTGCACCGCCGCGGCGAGATTGAGCGAGGAATAGGCCGGATCGGCGGGAATATGCGCCATCGCGCGACATTGCAGGATTTCCTCATTGGTCAGGCCGGACATTTCGGTGCCGAACACGAGGGCGACCTCGCCCTGCTGCGCTGCCGCCACGAGCCCCTGCGCCGCGCTACGCGCATCGGCGCACGCGTACGCGAGTTCGCGCCGGCGCGCGCTCACCGCCAGAGCGTAGACTGTGCCCTGCAAGGCCTCGGCCAGGCTGGCGCAGACGCGTGCGTGCCGCAGCACGTCCGACGCTCCGCTCGACATGGCTTCGGCTTCGGCATCAGGAAATTTTTTCGGGTTGACCAGATAGAGCGAGACGATGCCCATAGTCTTCATCGCGCGGGCCGCCGCGCCGATGTTGCCCGGATGCGAGGTGTGCGACAGCACAACACGAATGTGCGACAGCAGATCTGCGCTCATATTAAAATCAATCCTTCGGCGCAGGCCGCGAAACCAACCAAAGACCCCACATCACATGCATCCCATGCTCAATATCGCGGTGAAAGCCGCGCGGCGCGCCGGCGCTATCATCAACCGCGCCGCGCAGGACATCGACGCCCTGACCGTATCGACCAAGCGCCACAATGATTTCGTCACCGAGGTGGACCAGGCGGCAGAGCAGGCGGTGATCCAGATCCTGATGAAGGCGTTCCCGGACCACGCGATTCTAGCAGAGGAGTCCGGTGCGCACGGCAAATCGGACTTCGTCTGGATCATCGACCCGCTGGACGGGACCACCAATTTCATTCACGGTTTCCCGCAGTATTGCGTCTCCATCGGACTCAGATACAAGGGCGCGGTGACGCAGGCGGTGATCTACGACCCGGGACGCAATGAACTGTTCACCGCCACGCGCGGACACGGCGCCTACCTCAACGACCGGCGCATGCGCGTGTCCAAGCGCAGGCAACTGGACGACGCGCTCATCGGCACCGGCTTTCCGTTCC
>DAIRFM010000314.1:0-2852 GCA_036795025.1 Burkholderiales bacterium
GCGAAATGGGCCATGTGATCGGGCGCCACCATAACGAGAACACCGCCACCAGGAACATCGTGTCCGTGCTGGCGCAGGTACTGCTGCCGGTGTCGGGACTGTTCCACGCGCTCGCGCTGCTGCAGGGCGCGTCCAGCGCTGCCGCTGCGTCCGCGACGACGGCCACGGCGACCGCCGGCTCGTTCCTGGGCTCGCGCGCCGTGATCGCGACCTACTGGCCGCAGCAACTCGCCGGGGCCGACACCATCGCGCTCACCGTGTTGGCGCGCCTGGGCTACGACCCGCAGGAAACGGCCGATGCCCTGGCTGAGGCGGAGCAGCGCCTGGCCGGAGACAGCAGCTGGCCGCAAGACTTGCGCGCCTCTTCCGGCCATGTGGCGCAGATTGCGCAGGGCCCGCGCCCGGATCAGGAGCGCCTGGCGCAGCTTGCCGGTTCAGCACCGCTGAAGCTGACTTACGTCATCGGTAATCCGTTAGCCGGCGCAACTGAGCCGAGTCCGCAAGCCCGCACGCAATAGCTCCCGGCGCCGCGCCGCCGCGCCGCAGCGCGATGCGCAGCAGCCCTACCGATTTGCCCATCCCGGTTCCCCTTAGGAGAAAACCATGCCGCTGATCCATGTCGAGATGTTCGAAGGCCGCACGCCGGAAATCAAGCGTGAATTCGTCGAAGCCATTACGCGCGAAACCTGCCGCGTGCTCAAGTGCGAGCCGGGCGCGGTGGACATCATTATGCGCGACGTAAAGAAATCCGATTGGGCCTCGGGCGGGGTGATCTGGTCGGAAAAGAAGTAGGTAGGGCAGGCACCTGCTCTACCACAGCGCACCCCTGGCGCTAACCGGCTGCGGAGGTAACAATTGCATATCGGCATGATCGGCTTGGGGCGCATGGGCGCCAACATGGCGCGGCGCATGGCGCGCGGCGGCGCCGAAGTCCTGGCATGGAGCCGCAGCACCGGCGCGCGCCGGGCGCTCGCGCGCGAGCCGCGCGTCGCGACGGTTGCCGATCTCGCCTCGATGGTAGAAAAACTCCGGACACCGCGCGTGCTCTGGCTGATGCTGCCGGCGGGCAAGGCGACCGAGGACACGCTCGCGAGGCTGGCGCCGCTGCTCGCCAAGGGCGACGTGGTGGTCAATGGCGCCAATGCCTATTACAAGGACAGCATGCGCCAAGCTGCCGAACTGAGCGGGCATGGCTTGTATCTTGTCGATGCCGGCGTCTCCGGCGGCATCTGGGGGCTGGCCAACGGCTACGCCGTCATGCTGGGCGGAGATGCCAAAGCGGTAAAGCGGATTACACCTTTCGTCAAGCTGCTCGCCCCGCCCAAGGGCTGGCTGCATTGCGGTTCCAGCGGCGCCGGCCACTACGTCAAGATGATCCACAACGGCATCGAGTACGGCCTGATGCAGGCCTACGCCGAGGGCTTCGCCCTGCTCGCCGGCAAGCGCGAATTCGGCCTCGACCTGGCCGCGGTGGCCGAGCTGTGGCGCCACGGCAGCGTGGTGCGCTCCTGGCTGCTCGACCTGATGGCGGATAACCTCAAGCGCGACGCCGCGCTCGAAGGCATCGCGCCCGTGGTCGCCGACTCGGGCGAGGGCCGCTGGACCGCGATCGAGGCGGTGGAGCTCGGGGTGCCGGCGCCGGTCATCAGCCTCGCGCTGGCGATGCGCTTCGCGAGTCAAGGAAAAGGCGACTACGCCGCGAGGCAACTGGCGCAGTTGCGCAACAGCTTTGGTGGCCACGCCGTCGCAGGAAGTGGCCACGCCGTGAGCAAAAAAAAGAAATCGTGATCATCATCCTGATGGGCGTGACCGGCTGCGGCAAGACCAAGGTCGGGGCGATGCTGGCCGACGTCTGCGGCTGGGACTTCCACGACGCCGACGACTTCCACCCGGCGGAAAACGTCACCAAGATGAAAAGCGGCGTGGCACTTACCGACGAAGACCGCTGGCCCTGGCTGGAGCGCCTCAATACTTTTCTGCTCGACAGCGAACGGCAGGGCAAGAGCCTGGTGCTCGCCTGCTCGGCGCTGAAACAGGTCTATCGCGACCGGCTCGCGCGCGGCTGCGTTGGGGCGCGCTTCGTTTTTCTCGACGGCGACCGGGAACTGATCCGCGCGCGCCTCGCCGCGCGCCAGGGCCACTACATGAACCCGAAGTTGCTCGATTCGCAATTCGCCATCCTGGAGCGGCCGCGGGAGGCGCTGCGGCTTGACATCGCCGAGAGCCCGGCTGAGCTGGTGCGGAGCATCAGGGAGAGATTGGTTCTCGTAAAAGCGAAGTCCCTCTAAGGGGCTGAAGACGAGTGAGTGAACCCCACGAAGATGGGGTTCATCTCTGTTACGACGAGAGCAGGCCCTTCTCGACCAGCACCGGGCGCGCCATCTCCCGCAGGCGGGGCAGCTGCCGTCTGAACGCATGACCCACCGCGATTGCGCCGCACCCTGCGACAACGAAAACCAGTTGAACGCCGGCCACATGCGCGAGGCCTCCGGCGACCAAAGCGCTCAGGGGCAGCATGCCGAGGAAGGACATCGTAAACAGCGCCATCACGCGCCCGCGCAGGTGTTCAGGCACCAGATGCTGCAAAAGCATGTTGCTTGCAGTGACGACGATAATCGTGCTTGCCCCCGAAACGACCAGAATCGGCAACGCCACCAGGAAAAGCGGGTTGTACGAAAAGGCCAACGAGGCCACACCTATCACCAAGCAGCCCGCGCCAATCCCTGCGCCAAGTCCGATGATTGTTGTCCGGTTCGCGAGGTACACCCCGGCGAGCACAGCCCCCAGCCCGGAAGCTCCCATGAGCATACCGAGAGTGTCTGGGCCGCCATGGAAGATGTCTTTCGCATAGA
>DAIRFM010000315.1:0-2849 GCA_036795025.1 Burkholderiales bacterium
TGCACGATGGTGCTCGCGGTCATGAGCAGCGTATAGCCGTCCGCAGGCGACTTCGACACGGCTTCGGTGCCGATATTGCCGCTGGCGCCGGCGCGGTTCTCGACCACCACCGGCACCTTGAGGCGCTCGGACAGCTTCTGCCCGATGACGCGCGCGAGTATGTCGATGCCGGTGCCGGCGGTGAACGGCACGATCATGCGGATCGGCCGGCTGGGATAGCGCTCCTGGGCGTGGACTGCCGGCAAGGCGGCGAGCGTCAGCGCAGCTGCCAGCGCGAGCGCGAAACCGCGCAACATCAAGTGCAGCATCCGGACTGACATCGCCTGCTCCTTCGCTAGTCTCGATCTCGGGCAATTCGGCCCGACCCTGGTCTGGATAGTAAGGCTATTTCGTCCCGCGTGCAGGCGCGAGTCTGCGCGTCAGGCCACGCGCTTTTTCTGCTGCTGCTTCTGCTGCGCCGCCTTGGCGTGCAGCGCGGCGTAGGCGCTATGCGCAGCCGCTTCGGCGTCGCCGACGTGAATGGGCAGCCCCATGTCGGAGAGCACGGAACCGAGCGCCGACAGGCACAGCATCACGTTCTCCGGCTTGCACGAATAGCCCATGAGGCCGATGCGCCAGATCTTGCCGGCCAGGGGACCGAGCCCGGCGCCGATCTCGAGGTTGAACTCGGTGAGCAGGGTCTTGCGCACTTCGGCTTCGCGCGCCTTGATCGCCTCGGGTATGATCACCGCGTTCATCTGCGGCAGCTGCGCCTCTTCCTTCACCAGGAACTTCAGGCCCATGGCCTCGAGGCCGGCTTTCAGCGCAAGGTGATGGCGCGTATGGCGCGCCCAGGCGTTCTCGATGCCCTCTTCCTTGAGGATCAGCAGCGCCTCGTGCAGCGCGTACAAGCTGTTGGTCGGCGCCGTGTGGTGGTAGGTGCGGCTGGTCGCGCCCCAGTAGCCAAGCAGCAGATTCATGTCCATGAACCAGGAATGGATTTTGTCCTTGCGCGCCTTGACGTGCTCCACCACGGCGTCGCTGAAAGACACGGGCGACAGGCCCGGCGTGCACGACAGGCATTTCTGGCTGGCGGAGTAGATCGCATCGACGTTCCATTCGTCGGTCAGCACCGGCGTGCCGCCGAGGGAGGTTACGGCATCGACGATGGCGAGCGCGTTGTGCCGGTGCGCGACCTCCACCAGCGTCTTCGCGTCGGATTGCACCCCGGTCGAGGTCTCGGCATGCACGAAAGCCACCAGGCGCGCGTCGGGATTCTTCTTCAGCGCGTCTTCCAGTTTCTGCGGGTCGATCGCCTCGCCCCAGGCATCCTCGACGACGATCGGCGTGCCGCCTGCGCGCTCGACGTTCTCGATCATGCGCCCGCCGAACACGCCGTTCCTGCAGACGATGACCTTGTCACCGGGAACGACCAGGTTGACGAAGCAATACTCCATGCCGACCGAGCCGGGGCCGGAGACGGGGAAGGTGAGCGCGTTCTTGGTCTGATAGGCGTAACGCAGGAGCGATTTCAGTTCCTCCATCATCTCGACGAACACCGGATCGAGATAGCCGATCGCCGGCAGGCTCATCGCCGCCATCACGCGCGGGTTGATCTCCGAGGGCCCGGGCCCCATCAGCGTGCGCTGCGGCGGATGGAAAGAATGGATGCGTTTGACTGGTGCGAAATCACTCATGGCGTCACTCCCTGGAAGAGGCGACCCGAACAGATCGTCGGGGCGCGATTTGACTCGGACCGGTTTCTTGGCGTTGGCTTCGTTGAGCACTTCGACCGCCGCGACCCTGCCCTCGGTGGCGTGCTCGACCTCCATCGCCCAGCGCGCCGGAACATAACCGGATTTGACCCAGTTATTGACGACCGCACGATCCAGGCGGAAGCGCCGGGCCACCTCGGCCTGGCTGCCGAAAATCGATACCAATCGTTCAGCGCAATTCATGCGAAAATTCTAGCATGGCAAACTGAATTTGACAAACTACGATTGCTTATCGGCCTATTTCGGGGTCGAAACAATCCTGAGCGGGACGGTCGCGATAGAGGAAAAGTCTTCTGCATCAAAGGCTTTATCTCCGTCCTCAGCCGCCACACCGCCGGCGGCAACGGCGGGGAAATCGAACAGGTTGCGGTCCAGCAGATGCGAGGGCGCGACCCGCTGCAGGCTGTTGAATATGGTTTCGACCCGGCCGGGGAATTCCTTTTCCCACAGCCGCAGCATCTGCTTCACCTGCTTTCTCTGCAGATGGTCCTGCGAGCCGCACAGGTCGCAGGGAATGATCGGGAACGCGCGCACCTCGGCGTAGCGCGCGAGGTCCTTTTCCTTCACATACGCGAGCGGGCGGATCACCACGTGCTTGCCGTCGTCGGAGGCCAGCTTCGGCGGCATGGCTTTCAGCTTGCCGCCGAAGAACAGGTTGAGGAAAAAGGTTTCCAGGATGTCGTCGCGATGATGGCCGAGCGCAATCCTGGTTGCACCGAGCTCGCCCGCCAGGCGGTAGAGCACGCCGCGGCGCAGGCGCGAGCACAGCGAACACATGGTCTTGCCTTCGGGGATCAGGCGTTTGACCACGGAATAGGTGTCCTGCTCCGCGATCAGATATTCGATGCCGAGCGACTTCAGGTAATCGGGCAGGACATGCGCGGGATAGCCCGGATGCTTCTGGTCGAGATTGACCGCGACGATGTCGAATTCTATGGGCGCGCGCGCTCGCAGCTTGAGCAGCACGTCGAGCAAGCCATAGCTGTCCTTGCCGCCCGAGAGGCAGACCATGACGCGGTCGCCGGCTTCGATCATGTTGAAATCGGCGATCGCCTGCCCGGCGAGGCGGCACAGGCGCTTCTCCAGCTTGTTCGC
>DAIRFM010000316.1:0-2828 GCA_036795025.1 Burkholderiales bacterium
TCCTTCCACGGCACGCCGCCGGCATAGGTCTTGTAGCTGACGCTGGCGTGCCATCCGGAATCGACGGGAAGCAGAACCCCGGTGATCGTTCTGGCTTCGGCCGAACACAGGAATCCTATTGCCAGGGCGATGTCCTCGGGGCTCGGCAGCACATCGAGAGCGTGAACGGCCATGATCTTCTTCAGGTCGCGCAGACCGCTGTCGACCCGGCTCTGCAGGGTCTCGGTCATGACATAAGTCGGCCCGACGCTATTGACCCGGATGCCGTGGCGCCCGAGTTCCACCGCCAGCAACTGGGTCAGCCGGGCGATCGCAAGCTTGCCGGGATTATAGGCGGGCAGGGGCATCGGCGCGAGGCTGTTGATCGAACCGAGGGTCACGATGGCACCGCGCTTGAGTCTGATCATCTGGCGGCCGAAGGAGCGGCACGCGTGGATCGTGCCGTGATAATTGACCCGCCACATGCGGTCATGGGCCTCCAGATCCATGTCCATGACCGATTCGGTATTCGGAATGAGGCCGGCTGAAGTCACAAGGACCTCGGCCAAGCCCAGATCCTTCTCGACTCTGGCTGCGATGGCGTCAACGGCCTTGGCATCGGAGACGTCGCAGGCATAGAAACGGGCGGCGCCGCCATTGGCAGACAGGGCGGCCGCCAATTTTTCGCCTCGCTCTTGATTCACGTCCAGTATCGCGATGGCGTATCCGCGAGAGGCGAACAGGCGCGCCGTGGCGGCGCCGATTCCATTGGATCCACCTGTGATGACGGCAACGGCTTGGGTTGTCATGGCTGTTCCCTCTCTTTCTTTAGGCGCCTGCTTTTTGCGCGGCAGTCTGGCCGCGCATTTCGATGAAATGAACGCCGTTTCAGTGCCGGTCTGAAGCAGGAATTTTGGCATGGATGCCAATGGGAAGTGTAATCGCTTGTTGGAGGGTCAGGCAAAGAAAAAGCCCGCGCTTGCACGGGCTTTTTCTCTTTCATGCGCTGCTTATTGGTGGAGGCGGGGGGAATTGAACCCCCGTCCGCAAGTCCTCTACAGACAGATCTACATACTTAGCCAGGTTGTTTAATTTGACCGCTTACCCGCCAACCGGCAGGCTGGCAAACGGCGAGTCACCTATTTTTTGGCGTGCCGCAAAGTGACCCTGCGGCGCGCGAGCTCATGTAAATGACTCTGCTGTAACTTGCGTTACCCGGCCCATGAACCAACCGGTGCAGAGCTCGCCGGTATTAAGCGGCGAGAGCGAAACGTTCGTCGTTCGCGGTTATTGCGTTCCAGTTGGATTTACGAGGTGGCTGGGCCTCGGTATGCACTGCGCTGCTTTGTAACCCACGTCGAAACCAGGTCGCCCCCGGTATCTGGTGTGGGAGTGAAGGGTGAGCAACAAGGAGAAAACATCCTCGCCATCCGCCCGTCAAACCCGAACTACATTCACATTATCTCATATGGGGCGAAACCAGGCAGGAAACAAGGGGCTCAGAGGTATTCGAGCACTTCGCGCGGATGCTCGATGATGGCATCGGCGTGCCAGGACTCGATCGACCCGCCGTTGCCCAGATACCCGTACTTTGCCGCTATCACCGGCATGCCCGCCGCGCGCGCCGCCTGCACGTCGCGCAGGTCGTCGCCGACGTACAGGCAGGCCGAGGGAGGCAGTTGTAGCGCCGCCGCGGCGTGCAGCAGCGGATCCGGATGCGGCTTGGGGCGGGCTGCGGTGTCGCCGCCGACGACGCAGGCAGCGCGTCCGCCCAGGCGCAGGCCCTGGAGCAGGGGCAAAGTGAAGCGCTCAGCTTTGTTGGTCACCACGCCCCAGGGCAGGCGCTCCTGATCGAGGCGGTCGAGCAGTTCGGCCATGCCGTCGAACAGCCGCGTATCGACGCAGATCCCGGCGGCGTAGAACTCGAGAAACTGCAGCCTGAGCGCCTCGTAGCGCTCGTCCCCCGGGTCCAGGCCGAATCCGATTTTGAGCAAGCCGCGGGCACCGCTGGAAGCATAGGGGCGCGTGATTTCAACGGGCACGGGCGCCAGATGATGCGCAGCGCGCACGCGGTTTAGCGCCCGCGCCAGATCGGGCGCGGTGTCGGCGAGCGTGCCGTCCAGATCGAACAGCACCGCCCGCGCGCTGGTTCTAGGCATCGCGCACGCAGTGCATCAGGTAATTGACGCCGGTGTCATGGTTGAGCGAGTAGACCCGGGTCAGCGGGTTGTAGCTCATGCCTATCAGCGACTTCAGCGTAAGGCCGGCAGCGCGGCAATACCGCGCCAGTTCCGAGGGTTTGAGGAATTTCGCGTAATCATGTGTGCCGCGCGGCAGCAGGCGCAGGATGTATTCGGCGCCGATCACCGCGAGCAGATAGGACTTGGGATTGCGGTTGATAGTGGAGAAGAATACGTGTCCGCCCGGCTTGACCAGTCGGGCGCAGGCGCCGACCGTGCTGGCCGGATCGGGCACGTGCTCCAGCATTTCCATGCAGGTGAGCGCGTCGTATTGTCCGGCCTCGCGTAGCGCCAGTTCCTCTGCGCTGATTTCTTCGTAGGTCACGTCGAGACGGGATTCGAGCAGGTGCAGTAGCGCCACCTTCAGCGCTTTGTCGGACAGATCGATGCCTTTGACGCGCGCGCCGAGCGCGGCCATGGCTTCGGCGAGGATGCCCCCGCCGCAACCTACGTCCAGTACCGCTTTGCCCTTCAATCCGGCCGTGTCATCGATCCAGTGCAGGCGCAAGGGATTGATTTGGTGCAGCGGTTTGAACTCGCTGGTGGGATCCCACCAGCGGTGCGCCAGTTCGCTGAATTTGGCTAGTTCTTGCGGGTCGGCATTCATGT
>DAIRFM010000317.1:0-2827 GCA_036795025.1 Burkholderiales bacterium
AATTTCGATCTTGGCGCCGCTGTCGCGCAGAAAAGTGAACTCGGTGGTCGCCACCGCCAATACCTGCGGATTGATTTCGTAGACCCGGTAGGTGTCGCCGCGGCGCCCGAAGCTCGTGAACGTCCCCGTGCCGAGCCCGACCACGCCGACCTTCAGGTACGCGGTGCGCCCGAGTTCGGTCACCGCGAGGCCCGCGCCCGAATTGCGCCCGTAGTACGTGGTCGGCCAGCGGCTGCGCTCCGGCGCCAGATACTGCATGCCGTGCGTTATGCTTCCATGAGTGAGCCGGCGCTCTTCGTAGATACCGCTGCCGTGATCGGATACCTTGAGCCATGCGTAAAAATTTCTGAGCAGCACGCGCGACTCTTTGGCCGATTCGACATAGCTCTGGCCCAGTATCCCCGCCACCGCGATCAACACAGCGAAGCCGACGCCCCAGCGCAGCCTGCTGCGGAAACGATACATCGCGCTCTGCGGATCGCGGTACAGCACGACGAGTACCAGCGCGATCACGCCGATGATGCCGAGCGGCAACTCCAGGGTGTCGTTGAATACGTACGGCGCGATAAGTGCGACGAACACGCCGCCCAGCGCGCCGCCCACCGACAACATGACGTAAAACGCCGTGAGAGATCTGGGATGCGGCTTCAGCGCCGCGAGCTCGCCATGGCAAACCATGCAGGCGAAAAACAGCGTCGACGAGTAAAGCCCGATCAGGACCCAGATGCTGGGGTTGTTCGTTCCCGAGAGCAGGATGCTGCAGATTCCGGCGATGCCGAGGAACAACAGGGACAGGAACACATCGCGCCTGTACCAGCCGTGACCCTCGAAACAGAGAATGAAGGTGAGCAGGTACAGCACCAGCGGCAGCACCCATAGGAACGGGATCGGCGCGATGTTCTGCGTGAGATGGCTGGTGACCGCAAGCAGCAGAACGGATGCGCAGCACGCGAGCGCACCCCACATCAGGTACAGCGACCAGGGCAGTGCCGGCGCGCCGGCTTCGGGCGCGGCATCGGCTGCGCCCGCCGGCTTTCGCAGGTTGCCGAGGGCGAGAATCGCGCACAGCAGGGCAAACGCGGCGAATCCCCACGACCAGCCGGCGGTCTGCACACCGAGGATGAAGTTCGGCTCGACCAGAAACGGATAGGTAAGCAGCGCCAACATCGAGCCGAGGTTGGAAAGCGCGTAGAGCCGGTAGGGAATGGCCTGCCGGTGGGTGCGCGCAAACCACGCCTGCAGCAGGGGCCCGGTGGTCGAGAGCAGAAAGTACGGAAAGCCGACGCTCACCGTGAGCACGACGGCGATGCGCAACACGGGATCGCCGCCGGCCTCCGGCAACATTACCGAGGTCGGGTTGAGCGGCAGGGTCACGATGGCCAGGACCAGCAGCAGCGCGTGGACAAGCCCCTGCGCGGCCGGCGACAGGTAGCGGCTGGTCCAGTCGGCATACAAGTAGCCGGCGAGAAGGACCAGCTGGAAAAACAGCATGCACGTCGTCCACACCGCTGCGGAACCGCCGAACCAGGGCAGGATGATTTTCGCAATGATCGGCTGGACCTCGAACAACAGGAATGCCGACAGAAAAATCGTGGCTGCGTAGAGGAGAGTCGGGAAGGTGGCGCTGCTGGAATTGCTGCTGGTGGCGGGGCTTTGCATCGGCGATTTTCGTTATGTTGTCGGAAAGTCAGTCGCAGCGCCGGAAAATTCCGGCGCGATTTCGCACTCTCCCTCCGGACG
This sequence comes from Burkholderiales bacterium, assembly GCA_036795025.1. Taxonomy (GTDB): domain Bacteria; phylum Pseudomonadota; class Gammaproteobacteria; order Burkholderiales; family SG8-39; genus 2-12-FULL-64-23. The sequence continues at coordinate 1,741 of DAIRFM010000317.1, forward strand.
CGTGCGGAGCCAACTAGGACCCGAACTGTAATGGATATATGTGTGCCGTACTTGTGACGCGATTACCAAGAACACCACGTAATCACGCATATTCGCACCAAGACGATTACGGGATGCCCCGAAGTCTAAGGCATTCGTGACAGCATTTTTCGCTATCTAAGTCTTTCTTTCCTATATAGTTTCATGCAGATGCACAACTCGAAGTGGCAATAAGTGACAGTATGAAAGCGAGTTTTCAATACAAGGCGCATTTCCCGACATTGGAATAACCACGACACGACTCGGATCAACCCGACCCGAACCCGATACCAGTATCAAAACTGACGCCGCTTCAGTGCGCGGTAAGGCGTATCTGGAGTCCCGCCACTGCATGGCCGCACCGCCATCCCCGCGTGGTGTTAGGCGCGCGCGCTACTTTACCCGCTCGGGCATTTCAAGTGCATGAACGGTCTGCCATTTGCGCGAGTGCTGGCCGAGATTAACGCTGTACGTGCGTCGGCCAGCACCGGCTGCGCACGGCGCTCCCTAGTCTCCAGCCCTACCCGAGGTGGACCTGACAGCCGGCGCCTGCAATTGTCGCGCGGTTTTCGCGCCAGCGCATGCCCGCCGCGCCAGTCGACGCCTCTTATGTACGATATCGCACCGACAGGTGGCTGCCAAAGAATGATAATTAACATAACGATCAGGGCGGCGCGGCTGGCTCTGCCCGGGACGGACCGCGCATCGCGCGCCTGACCAAACAGTTGCAATGCCGACCGCATATGGCGGTACCTTGAGTCAGCGCAGGATGTCCTGCCGAAATTGGAGGCGAAAGAGTCATGAACAGTGCGTTGAGAGACTTAACACAGTGCGGCGACGTCGGAAGCCTGCAATCGGCGCTTCGTACCCTTTGCTCCGAATTCGGATCCGTGTCCCGGCTGGATATACTAACCATGATCGAAGCCGGCAAACGCCAAGCGGTTTGCCTTCTGCGATTGGACTCGGCGGAACAGGAGAAGAACCTGATGACAAAACTCGGCGCGGGCCGGTTCGGCGAAGATTTATGTGTCGTCGTCGATCTGAGAATGCCGGAGCGAGCGCAGGCGTA
>DAIRFM010000318.1:0-2823 GCA_036795025.1 Burkholderiales bacterium
CAGGATTACCTGAAGGCAAACCCGCAGGCCGCGCCGGCCGAGACGAAGAAGAACTGATCCGGCCGTCCGCACCAACCGATTGGCCGCCCCGCGGAAACCCGCGCGGGCGGCCGTCGTTTATGCACCGGCCTGCAATCCGGCACGATAATTCGCGTTGCCGGGCGTCCTTTTTATTGGATTTAATGGCGGCGAATATCATATACAATATGCTGAATATCCATTGCTCATGCCGGAGCCGGAAAATGCCGATATCGCGATCGATCGTGCAGGCGTGCCTTGTCCTCGCCATGCTGCCCGCGTCATTGGCGCAAGCCGACGACAGAGCGCCGCCCGGGAAAGTCTCGTTCTATTTCGCCGCGCACGAAGACGACTGGCAGCTGTTCATGAATCCGTCGGCGTTCCAGGACGTGATCAACGGTGCGGCTAAGACCGTCTTCGTCCATATGACCGCTGGCGATGCGGGCCGCGGTATCGGCTCGGATGGCCGAAAGCATCCGTTCTATCTGGCGCGGGAAAACGGCGCGGAGACCGCGATCCGGTTCATGGCCGACGCCGACGATATCCCCGCCGACCGAATCGCGGGACACATGTCGTTCAATGGGCATTCGATCTACCGCGTGAGCTATCGAAACACCGTGAGCTATTTCCTGCGCGTGCCGGACGGTAGTCCGCAGGGCACCGGCTATGAGGGGACCGGCTTCCAGTCGCTCAAACGCCTGGCCAAGGCTGAGAACAACACGCTCGCCGCGATCGACGGTTCGACCGTCTATCATGGCTGGAACGATCTGGTGTCGACGGTGCGGAAAATCGTGGATTTCGAACGCGGACGCGCGGGCGCCATTCAATTCAATGTCGCGGAACTCGATGCCCGCATCAACCCGAACGACCACTCCGATCACCTGATGACGGCCAAGGCCGCGCTCGATGCCGTCCAGGACCTCGCCTGCGTGCGGCGCGTCTATTACGTGGACTACGCCAGCTCCCGGCTGCCGGAAAATCTCAATGCGCAGCAGCGCGACATGGAAAGCTCGGTGTTCGCCGTCACGCTGGCCGGCGTGCTGGCGTTCGACCACCGCACCTCCTGGCACCACTACGACAAGTCCTTTGTCGGCCGCAATTATTTCCGCGTGCAGGAGGGCGCCGGCCGTTGCGAGGCCAGCGGCACCGAGATCGCCGCGGCCAGGCACTGACGCGGCCCGGGGTTGATGTAGGTCAACGCACAACCGGGATTTGTCCGGCATCATTTAGTTGGTCCGATCGGGCGCGAGCCGCGCGGCGGTAATTCGTGGCGCGGGGGCAAGGCCCTTCGATCGGCCTGCGAACGATCCGCGCACATGCAATTGCAATTGGCGCCGAAGAGTTTCATCGAGGGCGTGCCGGTTCCGCCGACGCGGCGAATTGCGTCGGTCGACGCGCTGCGCGGTTTCAACATCTTCTGGATTCTCGGCGGCGACGGCGCCATCTGGGCGCTTGACGACATGAGTTCCGGCAAAGGGCCGGTCGTGAGCGGGATCGGCCATTTCCTTGGGCTTCAGCTCAATCACGTTCCATGGGAGGGATTCCAGTTCTACGACTTCATCTTCCCGTTGTTCATTTTCATCACCGGCGTGTCGATCGTGCTTTCGCTGCCGCGCCTGGTTGAACGGGAAGGGACGTGGCACGCGCATGTCCGCGTGCTGCGGCGGGCGCTGCTGCTGTACGGCCTGGGGCTGATCTATTACGGCGGCATCAGCCATCATTGGGCGGACATCCGTTACGTCGGCGTGCTGCAACGCATCGCGCTCTGTTATCTGTTCGCGTCGCTGCTGTTCCTGAATTTCAACCTCCGCGGCATGATGGTCGCGTTCGTGTCGCTGCTGCTCGGCTACTGGGCGCTGATGACATTCGTGCCGGTGCCCGGGATCGGCGCGGGCTCCTTTGCCCCGGATGCCAATCTCGCCAACTGGCTCGACGCGCATTATCTGCCGGGGCGATTGTGGGACAAGACGCGCGATCCGGAGGGGATGCTCAGCACTTTACCGGCGATCGGCACCTGTCTGCTGGGCGTGTTCGCCGGCTTGCTGCTGAAGGACGAGCGGCTTACGGCGCAATCCAAATCGTTGTGGCTGATCGGCGCCGGGATCGCGCTGGTTGCCGCCGGCCAGCTCTGGGGGCTGCAGTTCCCCGTGATCAAGGCGATCTGGACCTCGTCATTCGTCCTGGTTGCCGGCGGATATAGTTTGCTGCTGCTGGGTGCGTGGCACCAGATCATCGACGTATGGGGTCTGCGCGGCTGGTCGACGATCTTCGTGTGGATCGGCGCCAACGCCATCACGCTTTATTTTTTGAACAATGTGTTTGGCTTCGAGCCGTTCGCGCTGCGTTTCGTGGGCGGCGATCTCAGCGCGCTGGTCGATCATTTTACGACGCCGGGTACCGGACGGTTCCTTGCCCATCTGCTGGGGCTAGGCTTCGCCATCGCGCTGGCCGGCTTCTTCTATCGCCGCAAAATTTTCTTGCGCGTGTAATCGCGCGCGAAATCATAACGTCTTCACGTTCCCACTTTCAGCTCCGATACCAGCGCGCGCAGCGCCGCCACCGTGGACAGCGGCACGATGCGGCCGGTGCGCGGATTTTCCGACGGCACGCCCTCGATGGTCATGGAGAAGCGCGCGGTGTCGGCGTCGACCTCGATGCGGTGGGTGTTGCGGGTGAGCGCGGGGTCGGCCCAGATTTCCAGTTGCGTGCGGTCGGGGCCGATGCCGGCGAGGCTGAGCGCGGCCGCCACGTTGACGTTGGCGGGAAAGCCGCGCGCGCCTTCGCGCGCCGTGCCGTCGAACACCT
>DAIRFM010000319.1:0-2816 GCA_036795025.1 Burkholderiales bacterium
CGCGACCTTGTGGGTGTTCTGGCCGGTACTGCAACAGAAGGACCTCAATATCGCCTTGTTGATGGGCGGCGGCGTGGCCATATGCGTCGCGTGGCTCGTCGGCTTTTCGCTCGCGGCGCTCTGCGCGCACCCGGTGCGCGCCGGAGCCGCGGGCCTCGGCCTCGGCATCGGCGTAGGCGTATCGGCCGTCCTCAGCGCCTCGGCGATTTACGGCCAGTACGGTATTTCGTTGGCCGCGGCAGCCGGGGCATTCCTGTTGCCGCAGATGCTGGGCGGCAAGAAATACGAGGCCGGCGCCACGTTCATGCTGCCGCTTGCGCTCACCGCGGGCTTGCTAGCCGCGGCGAGCTTGATCTTGGCGCAACTGCCCTGGTACTCGCTCCTCGCGCTCGCGTTCATACCGCTTGCCGCGCGCCTGCCGGCGCCGGAAAAATCTCCGCTCTGGATTCTGGCTGTCGCAGTATCGGCGTGCACCCTCGCCGTTGCCGCGGCAGCAATTGCATTGACCTGGCAGTTTGCAGGGGGACAGCCAGGTTAGAGCTTCACGCGTCCATTACCCCATCATAACCCCACCATGAAGGAGATCCCGACAATGTCCAGACTCACTGTTGCACTGCTCGCCGTCGCGCTGCCGCTCTCTGCGGTCGCAGCGCCGGACAACTATACGATCGATCCGGTGCACACCCACCCGCACTGGGAGGTGAATCATTTCGGCGTGTCCAATTGGCGCGGCCTGTTCGGCAAATCCGCCGGCAAGTTCATGATCGACCACGCCGCCAAAACCGCCTCGCTCGAGATCACTGTCCAGACCGCCTCGGTGATCAGCGGCGACAGCGACAGAGGATCACGGCCGCGCACGCTCGACGAGCACCTGCGCACTCCGGATTTTTTGAACGTAACCGAATACCCGACGATGACCTACAAGTCGACCAGCGTGAAATTCAATGGCGACAATCCCGGCACCATAGAGGGCAACTTGACCCTGGTCGGCGTCACCAAGCCGCTCGCGCTGCATGTCGAGAACTGGATATGCAAGCCGAATCCGTACAACAAGAAAGAGATGTGCGGCGGCAATGCGAGCGGTTCGTTCAAGCGTTCCGACTTCGGCATGAAGTTCGGCCTGCCCGCCGTCGGCGACGAGGTCAAGCTGTGGATCCAGGTTGAGGGCTACAAGGACTGATACCGCAGCCAGCTGCAGGCAAGACGGCCCCGCGCGGGCCGTTTTTATTTCATCCCGGCGCGCAGCAGCATGTAGTCCACCGCCGCCTTCAGCTCATCATCGGAAAGCGCGGCATTGCCGCCGCGCGGCGGCATGACGTAGTAGCCGCTAAAGCCGTCGATAGCGCTACTGTACAGGTCTGCCCGCCCCTTACCCACACGATCCTTCCATTCGGATTGCTCGCTCAACTGCGGCGCGTCGTTCTGCGCGTTGCCGGTGTCGTGGCAGGATTTGCACGACGAAACGAACACCTTTTCGCCTAAGGCCAGGCGCGCGCGCTCCTGAGCGACCACCGGCATACCGGCGAGGCAGATCGCGCCAGCGACGCAGCATCGCCTTACGTATTTGTTCATGGCCCTTCCTTTCATCGCAATTTCCTCACTGAATCACCCCGCCGCCCAAGCATACTTCGCCTTGGTACAGCACCGCCGACTGCCCCGGCGTGACCGCCCATTGCGCCTGCTCGAAGCGGAGTTCGAGGAAATCATTCTCGAGGCGGGCGATGCGGCAGGGCGCGTCGGCCTGGCGATAACGCGTTTTGGCCGCATAGTCTGCTGCAGCGCCCGGCGCGCTGCCGCTGACCCAGGACAGGTCCGCGGCGCGCAGTCGGTCCTTCTGCAATAGCGGATGGTCGTGGCCGCACACCACTACAAGCTCGTTCTTCTCCATGTCCTTGCCGGCCACGTACCAGGCCTCGCCCTGCGTGCCGCCGTCTTTCACCCCGCCTACGCCTATGCCTTTTCTCTGCCCGATGGTGTAGAAAGCGAGGCCGACGTGCTTGCCGATCACGCGGCCCTCGGGTGTGCGGATCGGACCGGGCGTGCGCGGCAGATAACGGTTGAGGAATTCGCGGAACGGACGCTCGCCGATGAAACAGATGCCGGTCGAGTCTTTCTTGGCGTACACCGGCAGGCCTGCCTCTTTGGCGATCCTGCGCACCTCGGTTTTCTGCAGTTGCGCCAGAGGAAAAACCGCACTGGCGAGTTGCGCCTGGCTGAGCCGGTGCAGGAAATAGCTCTGGTCCTTGCTCTTGTCTGCCGCCTTGAGCAGTTCGAAGCGCCCCGCATTTTCTCCCTCGCGGACTTCGCGCACGCCTGCATAGTGGCCGGTGGCGATGTGCCCGGCGCCGAGCGCGAGGGCGTGATCGAGAAACGCCTTGAACTTGATTTCGGCGTTGCACAGCACGTCGGGATTGGGTGTGCGCCCCGCCTGGTACTCGGCAAGGAAAGCGCGGAACACGCGCTCCTTGTATTCGGCCGCAAAATTGACCGCTTCCAGCTCGATGCCGATCACGTCCGCGACCGCGGCGCAATCGATCAGGTCCTGGCGCGTGGAGCAGTATTGATCGTCGTCGTCGTCTTCCCAGTTTTTCATGAACAGGCCGACGACATCAAAGCCCGCGCGTTTCAGCAGCAGCGCGGCGACCGACGAGTCCACCCCGCCCGACATGCCGACGATGATTTTTTCCCTATGCGCCATCGGGGCGCTTTCCGGCAAGCCAATCCTCGACCGTGAGCACCGCCGCCGGATGGCCATTGTCGAAATACCAGCTATCGACGGCATAAGCCTGCTGCGTGCCCCGGTCGCGGATGCGCGC
>DAIRFM010000071.1:0-7891 GCA_036795025.1 Burkholderiales bacterium
GGGTACCGATGAGCACGCCCCCGGCGCGGAAAAACCCGTATTCGGCCAGGCGCTGCAGCACACGCAGGTGTCGAGGCAGGATCTCGGCGCATCCCAGGGCCGCGCAAGAGCGTGCCAAGGGACCCAAGGCGACCACGGCCGATGGTTGCGCCTTACGCGCCATCAGCGCACGCACAGGGGCTGTGTCCGGTCCGACAAACACCTGACGCAACTTGCCGGAGGGCTCGGTGTACTGGAAATACCAGTACTTGGCCCCGCGCACCGTTTTCGATGCGAACGAGCCCGACAGGTCTGCGACACTGCGCACGTGCTCGGCAACCAGCGCTGCTTCGAGCAATTGTGCGTACGCGGTCTGAGCGGTGAGTGAGAGTTCGGTAAAGGAAGCCATTCGGCTATACTAGTATAAGAGACAAGTTAGTATAGCATCGAGCTATACTAACGTCAATCGAACTTTAGTATAGCTGTGGGTCGCTGCTGAATTCCAGGCCGATGGAGAACATCAGGAATACCACGCCGAACCCGGCCAGATAGATATAGGTCGATTCCTCGCTCGCCGGGATCCGGTGCAGGGCGTGCGGCCCGATCGCCACGCCGACCAGCAGGTACCCGAGCACCGGCGGCAGATGCAGGCTGCGCGCCAGCACCACCACCAGCACGGCGCTCGCCAGCAGCACCAGCACCAGTTCGACGAAATCGGTCATCGGTTGCCGGGCATGGGAAAGGAGGGAATTGGGGTTCTGATATACTTTGACCTATGATACCTGCAGCATCCCGCATGGACAAAATCTCACCGTCCAAGACCGCGCTGGATCTGGCAAAGCAGGTGCTCGCCATCGAAGCCGAAGCGATCCAGGGCCTCGCGGCGCGCCTGGGCGCAAGCTTTCTCGACGCCGTCGCGCTGTTGCTCAACTGCAAGGGCCGCGTGGTGGTCAGCGGCATCGGCAAATCCGGCCATATTGCGCGCAAGATCGCCTCCACCATGGCAAGCACCGGCACGCCGGCCTATTTCGTGCACCCGGCCGAAGCGAGCCACGGCGATATCGGCATGATCGCGCGCGACGACGTGCTGATCGCGCTGTCCAACTCCGGCGAAAGCGAGGAGCTGCTCACCATCGTGCCGTTGCTGAAGCGCCAGGGCGCGCGCCTCATCGCCATCACCGGCAACGCCAACTCGTCCCTCGCGCGCGAGGCCGACGTGCACCTGGACGCGCGCGTCGAGAAAGAGGCCTGTCCGCTGAACCTCGCTCCCACCGCGAGCACCACCGCGGCGCTGGCGCTGGGCGATGCCCTGGCGGTGGCGCTGCTCGACGCCAAGGGCTTCGGCGCCGAGGACTTCGCCCGCTCGCATCCGGGCGGTGCGCTGGGGCGGCGCCTGCTCACCCACGTGCGCGACGTGATGCGCATCGGCGACGACATGCCGTCGGTGCCCGATTCCGCCGGCTTTTCCGAAGCGATGCTGGAGATGTCGAAAAAGGGCATGGGCATGACCGCCGTGCTCGATGCCGCCGGGCGCGTGAGCGGCGTATTCACCGACGGCGACCTGCGCCGGACGCTGGCGCACGTCGACGACATCAAGACCGCATGCATCGCCGACATCATGACCCGCAATCCGCGCACCATCGGCCCCGACAAGCTGGCGGTCGAAGCGGTGCAGATCATGGAGGAACACAAGGTCAACCAGCTGCTGGTGGTGACGGGCGAAGGCACGCTCGTCGGCGCGCTGAACATGCACGACCTGTTCCGGGCCAAGGTGATCTGAGCCAAGATGGAGGACGCGCTGGAACACGGCGGGCCGGACGGTGCGCAGGAGCGCGCGAGCCTGGATGGCGCGCTCGAGCGCGAGGGCCTGGATGACGCGCTGAAGCGCGCCAAGGGCCTGAAGCTGATGATCTTCGACGTCGACGGCGTCATGACCGACGGCACGCTCTATTACTCCGAGCGCGGCGAGGAGTTGAAGGCGTTCAACATCCAGGACGGCCACGGCATCAAGATGCTCAAACAATACGGGGTGGAGGTCGCGCTGATCACGGCCAGGCGCTCGCGCGCGGTCGAACTGCGCGCGGCCAACCTCGGCATCGCGCACCTCCATCAGGGCGTGGAGGACAAGCGCGGGGCCTACGCCGCGCTGCTCGAGCAACTGGGTCTCGCCGCCGAGCAGTCCGGCTACATGGGCGATGACCTGCTCGACCTGCCGCTCATCACCCGCTGCGGTTTTGCCGCCACCGTGGCGGCGGCGCCCGAAGCGGTGCGCAAGCGCGCCCATTACGTCGCGCGCACGGGCGGCGGCCATGGCGCCGTGCGCGAAGTGTGCGAATTCATTCTGCGCGCCCAAGGGATGCTCGAACGCGCCATTGGGGCGCATCTCCAATGAGCCATCTCGAATGAGACCGAACCGGGCATCCACCCTGTTTCCGCTGCTGCTGCTACTGGCGCTGGCAGCGGCCAGCCTGTGGCTGGAGCGCGCGGTACAGGCCCCCGAGCGCGACAAGTCGGGCAAGCTGCGGCACGACCCGGATTTCATCGCCGAGGACTTCGGCATTACCAAAATGGACGCTGCCGGCAAACCCGAATACATCCTGTCCGCCGAGCGCATGCAGCATTATCCGGACGACGAGAGCACCAGCGTCGTGGCGCCGCGCCTGGTGCAGCGCCACGACAACGCGAATCCCGTCGTCATCCGCGCCGACCGCGGCCTGATCGCGAAGAAGGGCGACGAAGCCAGCTTCTACGGCAGCGTCGTGGTGGTGCGCGAGGCCGGCCGGGGACAAAGCGAACTGCGCGTGCAGACTGAATACCTGCAGGTCATTCCCGACCGCGATCTCGCCCGCACCGACAAGCCGGTGATCATTACCGAGGGCCGATCCAGGCTTTCCGGGATCGGCATGGAATTCAACAACAAGACGCGGCAGTTCGCGCTGCAGTCGCAGGTCAGGGGCACGTTCGATGCGCGCAAATGAACTAGGCATTGTCGTCTTCTGCACCTGCTGCCTGGGATTGGCCGGGCCGGCGCAGGCGGAACGGGCCGACCGGAGCAAACCGATCAATCTCGAGTCCGACCGCATGCGCGTCGACGACGTGCAGAAAACCAGCGTGTTCGAAGGTAAAGTGGTGATGACGCAGGGGACGCTCACCATACGCGCCGACAAGGTTACGGTACGCCAGGACCAGGAGGGCTACCAGTACGGCAGCGCCAGCGGCAACCCGGCCAGCTTTCGCCAGAAGCGCGACGGCGCCAACGAGTACATCGAGGGCGAGGCGGACCGCATCGAATACAACGGCAAGCTCGACAAGGTGGAGTTGTTCAATCATGCGCGGCTCAAGCGCGAACCCGCGGACGAAGTGCGCGGCAACTATATCTCCTACGATTCCCGCACCGAGTACTTCACCGTGACCGGCGGCGCCGGCCCGGCTGCGAGCGGCAGCCCCGACGCCAGGGTGCACGCCGTGATCCAACCGCGCAATACCGGTGAAGACGCCGAAAAAGCACCCGCACCCGGCGCCCCCAAACGTTAGCCAGCGCGGATATACACGGACCAAGGGTTCTGTTTCCCGCGCGTCCGATACGTCCGAAAGATTCATTGTCAATGAACCCTGACAGGCGCGAATGAGCCAGCTCAAAGCCAGCAATCTGAAAAAACGCTACAAGTCGCGCATCGTGGTGCAGGACGTATCGCTCGAAGTGCAAAGCGGCGAGGTGGTCGGCTTGCTCGGACCGAATGGCGCCGGCAAGACCACCTGCTTCTATATGATCGTCGGGTTGGTGAACCTGGACGGCGGAAGCATCAGCCTCGACGGCACGGACATCAGCAAGTTTCCCATCCACCGCCGCGCGCGGCTGGGCTTGTCGTATCTGCCCCAGGAAACTTCGGTGTTCAGGAAGCTGACGGTGCAGGAGAACGTGCGGGCGGTGCTCGAACTGCAGGACCTGTCCGAGACGGAAATCGAAGACCGCCTGGAAAACCTGCTGCGCGAGCTGCATATCACGCAGTTGCGCCACAACCCGGCGCTGTCGCTCTCCGGCGGCGAGCGCCGCCGCGTAGAGATCGCGCGCGCGCTCGCCACCCGCCCCAGCTTCATCCTGCTCGACGAACCCTTCGCCGGCGTCGACCCGATCGCCGTGCTCGACATCCAGAAAATCATCGGCTTTCTCAAGGAGCGGGGAATCGGCGTGCTGATCACCGATCACAACGTGCGCGAGACCCTGGGCATCTGCGACCACGCCTACATCATCAACGAAGGATCGGTCCTGGCGCAGGGCAAGCCCGATGAAATCGTCTATAATGAAAGCGTGAGACGAGTGTATCTGGGAGAGCATTTCCGCATGTAGCTGGCAGGCTACGCTCCCGCTCAAGATGAAACAAACTCTGCAACTCAAGCTGTCGCAACAGCTGACCCTGACGCCGCAGTTGCAGCAATCCATCCGGCTGCTGCAGTTGTCCACCCTGGAGCTGAACCAGGAGTTGGAGAGTTTCCTGATGGAAAACCCGCTGCTGGAGCGCGACGACGCGGAGCCGGAGTCCTTGCCTCCCCCGCCCAATGGCGCCGGGCGCGAGGAATATGTCGCGACCGCCGGCGAGGCGACGGCCAACGATGCGCCCGCAGCGGACTCCGCCGACATCGACTGGTTTACCGATGCACCGTCCGCGGCCGCCCGGCGCGACGACGGCGAAGAATCGGACTACCCGCAACTGGCGGCCTGCACCCCCACCCTGGGGGAACACCTGATCGAGCAGCTCGCGCTGACGCAGCTGTCGGCGCGCGACAAGAGCGTGGTCAATACCTTGATTGCGGCGCTGGACGAGGGCGGGTATCTGTCGCAGAGCCTGGAGGAAATCGCCGAACTGCTGCCGCCGGAACTGGAGGTCGGGCTGGATGAGCTGCACATCGCGCTGCATCATCTGCAGAGTTTCGACCCCACCGGCGTCGGCGCGCGCACGCCCGCCGAATGCCTGGAGCTGCAATTGAAGGCCTTGCCGCCGGACACCCCGGCGCGCGAACTCGCCCTCGGCATCGTGCACGACCATCTGCAAGCGCTCGCCGCGCACGACTTCGCGCGCCTGGAGCGGCAGTTGCACTGCGACGAGGATAGCCTGCGCGCGGCGCAGCACCTGATCCAGAGCCTGAACCCCCACCCCGGCGCCGCTTATTCGGCGAACGAAACGCGCTATATCGTGCCCGACGTCATCGTGAAGAAGGTGAAAAACGCCTGGGTCGCCGCTCTCAACCCCGATGCGATGCCCAAACTGCGCATCAACCGCATGTACGCCGAGATTCTGCAAAACAAACTGCATTCGGCCGGCGGCCAGATGTCCAATCAGCTGCAGGAGGCGCGCTGGCTGATCAAGAACGTGCAGCAGCGTTTCGAGACGATACTGCGGGTGGCGCAGGCGATCGTGGATCGGCAACGCCACTTCTTCGACCACGGCGAAGTGGCGATGCGGCCGCTGGTGCTGCGCGAAATCGCCGAAACCCTGGGCCTGCACGAGTCCACGGTGTCGCGCGTCACCACGCAGAAATTCATGGCCACGCCGCGCGGGATTCTGGAGTTGAAATACTTTTTCGGCAGCCACGTCGCCACTGATACGGGCGGCGCCTGTTCGGCCACCGCGATCCGCGCTCTGCTGAAGCAGCTGGTCGGCGCAGAGGACTGCAAAAGGCCGCTTTCCGACAGCAAGATTGCGCACATTCTCAGTGAACAAGGCATCGTCGTGGCGCGCCGCACCATCGCCAAGTACCGGGAATCGCTGCATATCCCGCCGGTCAGCCTGCGCAAGTCGTTGTAACTTTGAAAGGAGTCGAAGATGAATGTCCAGGTCAGTGGTCATCATGTCGAAGTCACCCAGGCCATCCGCGATTACGTCTTGTCCAAGCTCGGGCGGATCAAACGCCATTTCGACCAGGTTATCGACGTAAATGTCACGCTGTCGGTGCAAAAGCTGAGACATAAGGCGGAGATCAGCGTGCATGTGCGCGGCAAGGACATACACGTCGAGAGCGACGATGAGGACATGTACGCGGCGATCGACCTGATGATGGACAAGCTGGATCGCCAGATCATCAAGCACAAGGACAAGGCCTTCGCCCACCCCCACGACGCCCTCAAACGCCAGCCGGCGGAGGAATGACCCGGGCATCCGATTTGCGGTAAAATGCTCCGCTTTCCCGCACCGCCCAATCCCGGGGTGCCGGAATCCCGCCGCCCATTTCTCTTTCCCCATGAATCTCATTTCAAAGCTATTACCGCCCTCGAACATCGTCCTCGACCTCGACGTCAGCAGCAAGAAGCGCATGTTCGAACAGGCCGGTCTGATTTTCGAGAATAACCAGGGGATCGCGCGCAGCCTGGTATTCGACAGCCTGTTCGCGCGCGAGCGCCTGGGCTCGACCGGCCTGGGCCAGGGGGTGGCCATTCCACACGGCCGCATCAAGGGCTTGCGCGAGCCGGTGGCGGCTTTCGTGCGCCTTGCCACCCCGGTGCCTTTTGACGCCCCCGACGGCAAGCCGGTCAACCTGCTGTTCATCCTGCTGGTACCGGAGCAAGCTACCGAGCAGCACCTGCAAATTCTGTCCGAGCTGGCCCAGATGTTCTCCGACCGGGAGCTGCGCGAGCAGTTGACCCAGACGCAAGACGCGGGCGGCCTGCACCAGCTCGTCAGCTCCTGGCAACCCGATGTTACAAACCAGCATAGCGCGGCTGTATGAAGACAATGCCGCCAGACTCGGCCTAGGCTGGGTCAGCGGCCGCGGCGGCGACGCCGCGCCGGTGCGCCGCGACAGCGCCGACACCGTGGCGCTGGTAGGCCATCTCAACCTGATCCACCCCAACCGCATCCAGGTGCTGGGCCGGCGCGAAATTGCCTACATCGACGGCTATAGCGGCGACGCCGCGGTCCAGGTCATCGCCAATCTGTTTGCGGCCGAGCCGGCCGCCATCATCCTTACCGACAGCGTCGTCGGGCCGGCGGCGCTGCTGCGGGCGGCGGAGGCGGAGAGCGTGCCGGTGCTCGCGACCGCCTTTGCGGCCGACACCGTCATCGACACCCTGCGCCGTTACCTGGCCAAGATCCTGGCGGATTCGACCTCCATGCACGGCGTGTTCATGGATGTGCTCGGCCTGGGCGTGCTGATCACCGGCGAATCGGGTGTAGGCAAGAGCGAACTGGCGCTGGAGCTGATCAGCCGCGGCCACGGCCTGGTGGCCGACGACGTGGTCGAGATCTCGCGCATCGCTGCCAAAACCCTGGAAGGGCGCTGTCCGCCCCTGCTCAAGGATTTCCTCGAGGTGCGGGGCCTGGGCGTGCTCAATATCCGCACCATTTTCGGCCAGACCGCGGTGCGCCCGAAAATGAACCTCAAGCTGATCGTGCACCTGGAAAAACCGGGGCAGGCCGGAACCGCGCCGGCCGAGCGGCTGCCGCTGCACGAGCTGACCGAGGACATTCTCGGCATGTCCATCCGCAAGATCATCATCCCGGTCGCCGCCGGGCGCAACCTGGCGGTGCTGCTCGAGGCCGCGGTGCGCAATTACATCCTGCAACTGCGCGGTATCGACAGCACCCAGGAATTCATCGCCCGGCAGCAGGGGGAGATGAAGCGCGACGTCAACTGACCCGTGGTTTCGGCGTTATGCAGTTTGCAGTGCCATTATCAATAACCAATACCGAGGAGCAAGCATGAGCAAATTGATGGCAGCATTGGTAGCGGGCCTGTTCTGCGTATCCGTGGCGCAAGCCCAGGAGAAGAAGCCGGCGGATAAATCCGCGGCACCGGCGGCGGAGAAGAAAATGAGCGCGCAGCACAGCAAGATGGGCGATTGCAACAAGGAAGCCAAGGAAAAGAAACTCGCCGGCGATGAGCGCAAGAAATTCATGAGCGCGTGCCTGAAGGGCTA
>DAIRFM010000072.1:0-5242 GCA_036795025.1 Burkholderiales bacterium
CGAAATTTGACCACCTCGTATTCCTCGCCGCTGTCGACCACGCCCTGGGGCATGAGCAGGCAGGTAAGCTCGCCCTTGCGGTATTCCATGTTCTGCCCGGGGACGAACACGCCGGCCCGCAGCAGCACGCGCGCCTCGCCGGGCGACTCGCTGCCGTCGCCGAGGAGTATGCCGGTCTCGCCGCCCGCGCCGCCGCTCAGGCTCAATTGCACCAGCTGTGCCGATTTGGCGATGGTCTGTATGCCGACCGAGCCCCTCTGCGGAATTTCGCGCTGAAGGCGGCGTATCACGCCGAGCACCCAGTTGTCGCCGCCCTCGGGCTGCAGGCCGAGCAGACAACCGATTTTCAGCCAGTCGCCCTTTATCTCCGGGATGCCGGCGCCGAAGCCGCCGGCGCTGACATTCTCCACGATCCAGGTTTCCGCGCCCGAGGTATCGGAGGTGCCGGAGCCGCCGAGCACCGCCAGCACTCCGTCGTAGCCGTGGGTGACATTGAGGCGCGACTTCACCCGATGGCGCTGATGTTTTCGCTCCGGCGGCTTGGGCGACCAGTACAGGGCCAGGTGGTTGAGCACGTCGAGCACGGTTTCGGCCGGATAGGTGCCGCCGAGATTCACCTGCGACGGCACGCTGCCCGTCGTTCTGACCGCAGCGATCAGGTTTTCCAGGTCCTCCAGCGCCTTGCCGGCGGCGAAGAAGCGCAGTGTCGGCGCATGCTGGGGCGGGCGCGCCAACCGCAGTGGCGCCTGGCTGGTGGCAAGATCGATCCAATAGGCGATATCGGGCTGCAGGTCCAGACGCAGGGTGAACGAGGCACAGAAGTGCGCGATCAGTCGCTCGCACAGTTCTACCTCCAGCGGCAGCAGGCTGTCGGGCGAGGATGCGGACAACATCACCGCCTTCAGAAACTCCCGTTCCGGCGTGGAATCCCCGGGGATGCCCGGATAAACCGTCACCGCGGAGTGCGCGAGCTTGCGGTTTTCGGCCAGCGCATAGACCTTGGCCACGACGCCCCACACCGACGGGTCCATCGGCCCGTAGCGCACGTACATCCATTTCATCTGGGTGCCGAGCGCGCGCAGCGCGCGCACCAGCAGCAGCGGCATACTGCCCTTGAGCGCGTCCGCGCCCTTGGCGCCGGTGGCGTAGAGATCGATGCAGCTCGCGTAGGCAAGCGCCGCCTGGCGCCAGTATTCGTGGATCGCCGTCCACAGACGGATCTCCTGGTATCGCGCCAGGCGCGGCGAGACCATGTAGTCGCGCGCGAGCTTGCGCAGGTGCGTCTGTGCCGTCTCGTCCAGGAGCTGTATCAACTGGGCGCGATATTCCGCTTTGAAGCCTTCCGCGGCAACGACCGACTCCAGCCAGTGCGTCAGTTCGTCCGCGCACTTGAAGGCATCGTTGGTCGGCAACTCCTCAAGGATCTTCCTCGCCTCCTTGATGCCGGCCATGGGGTGATCCGGTTTCTTGCTTCCAAACAGGCTGATCATGCTGGTCTCGCAAAAATTCGGGGGCTCCCCGATGATGCCGCGAAGCGCCCGGAAAAATCAATGCTCGCAGCGCTGTTTGACATTGTTTAACAGGCTTTACGGAAACCGGCGCGGCAGTTGCGCGCGCAAATTGCCTATCTGCGCCTCGAGCTCGCGAATGCGGTTGATCAGGGTAAGAGCCAGCGCAAGCGCTTGCGGGTCGAGTTCGAGATCGGCACGCAAGCGGCCCGCGGCTTGCACCGTAACCACGATATCGCCGCTGAAGGTCCACTCGGCTTCCTGCGGATTGGTCGGCGCGAGAGCACCGTAATCCACGAGCTCGCGCAGTTCCGCTTCCGACAGGCCGGAGAACCGCGCGAGCTCGGCAAACGAAAACTCGGGACGATCGTCGAGCCACACTGCATCAGTTTGCTCGAGTTCCATTTCTGATCTCCTGTTCGAAATGTCCGCGCGGATTGAAGGTCGAGCCATCCGCCAATTCCTTGAACAAGGCCCGCTCGTGCTCGCTCAGCACAGTAGGCACGACGATCTGAACGATCGCGAACAGATCGCCTTCGCCCTCGCGCGGTTTTGGCAATCCGCGTCTGGCGAGCCGCAATTTTTGCCCGGCGTGCGTTCCCGGCGGCACTTTGAGATGGACCGAGCCGCTCAGTGTAGGGACTTCGATCACGGCACCGAGGGCGGCTTCCCATGGCGTCAAAGGCAGGTCCAGGTATAGGTCGTGGCCGCTGACGCGGTAGAGCGCATGCGGGTGCAGGGCGATATTGAGATACAAGTCCCCGTCGGGTCCGCCGTTGAACCCCTTTCCGCCTTTGCCCCGCAGGCGCAGCCTTTGTCCGTCCGTGGCACCTTTGGGAACGCGCGCCTTGAACGATCGCGGCACGCGATGCAGCCGGCCGTGCTCGTCGTATTCCGGCACGGTGAGATTCAGGTCTACCGTGGTACCGCGGGAGGCATCGTCCAAAGTGATATGTACCGTGACCTCGTAATCCTGACCTGGCATCTGAAACGTGCCGCCCTGCCGCCCCGCGTGCCGCCTCCCGCCCGCAAGCCCGGCGAACAATTCGGACAAATCGACGTCGTCGAACGAAGACGGCGTATCCCCGAACTGCTTCCCCCAGTCCGGAGGCGGCTGAAAATCCTGCCCGGGCTGATGACGGCCCAACTGGTCGTAGGCGGCGCGCTTTTCCGGATCCTTGAGGGTCTGATAGGCATCCGCGATCTCCTTGAATTTCTCCTCGCCGGCGGGATCCTTGGAGACGTCCGGATGATACTTGTGCGCGAGTTTGCGGTATGCCTTCTTGATCGCGTCGGTGTCGGCGTCACGTTCGACGCCGAGGACGCGGTAGTAGTCCTTATATTTCATCAGTCACTCCGTGACGTAGCCGGCTCGTGCGGCTAAATGCAGCCAGCATTGTAGTTCTTTCCCGGGATCGGTCCGCGGCCGGATCATGATCCGGCCGGCTGCGGCAGCGTTGCAGGCGGAGGGTCATGCGCCCGGAAAAGCGTGGTCGTCAAAGGCGGCACAGAACTCGCGCCAATCCCGATCGACCTGTTTTTGGCACGCGCGCGCCAGGGCGACCATCTTGGCTCGCCATTTTTTCCGGCCGCCAAAATCAATCAGCTCGTCTGCGCTGGCCGAGCCCTGGCGCCCGGCGCTGCGCAACTCTGCCCAGGCCACGATTTCCCCCAGGGTCGTCATCAGGCCGCGCAGGCGATCGAAGTGGCCGTGCCACAGATCGAGGGCCACCCGGTCCTCCGCCGGCTGGAGTCCTTTCAGGATGTAGGCAACACCGTCGATGACCACCGGGCGCAGGAACGCCGGCGATATTGCCTGCACCCGCTGCTGCAGACATACGACCCGCTGCGCCTCGTTTTCCCAGCGCGGCTGCCTGGCTTCGAGGTGCGGCACCAGAGTCGATGGCAGCGCCTGCTTCAAGTCGAGCAGGTAATTGGCATCGGGCGAGCCTTTGCCCTCGACCAGAAGGACGAAGCGCTCCACCCCCAGGCTGCCGGTGCCGGCGATGCGCCGCGCGACGTCGAGGAGACGATAGAATTCCGGCTTCGGCTGCGTGCGGGCAAAGCCGCGCATGAAAGTTTCGATGCGCTTGCGCTGCCTCGCATCGACGGCAAGCGCCTTCTTGCCGTCGATCCTGATCCTGCGATGCTTTCCGCTGCGCACGGTGCGCCGATCCAGGAATTGCGCGCGGGTCCGGTTGCGCGGGCGGTCCAACAGTTCCCTCACCATGCCCTGGGCGGTCTCGCGCTCGACCCAGCGCGCCTTGCCGGTCAAAAGGGCGCCGGCATAGGCGTCGATAAATCCGTCGCAAAGGCGCAAAGCCCCCGGCTCGCCGACACCCAGCGTCCTTGCCGCCACCAGCACGCTCGCAAGCAAGCGCGCCAGGTCCCATGCGCACGGGGCAAGGGCCGCCTCGTCGAAATCGTTGAGATCGAAGTAGACGAGCCGGTTGTCCCCCTTGTAGCTGCCGAAATTCTCCAGGTGCAGGTCGCCGCAGACCCAGACCAGGGGCGCATCGGCCGGCAGCGACGCAGTCGCGAGTCCGTCGTAGAACAGGTGGCAGGTGCCGCGCAGGAAGGCAAAGGGGGTCGCGCGCATCGCCCGGTACTTCAGCGCCAGCCGCTCCGGATCCCGCCCCGCGTTGAAGTCGCGAATGCGACCGACGATGCTTTGCGCGCGCTTTGCCATTGGATGCCTTTGGGCTACTCAACCCCTAAGCAGGGGCACCGGGTCACGGCGATCGCGCAGCGGTTTCCGCTTCATGCGCCTCCTGCGGTTCGACGTGAATGGTGACCGAAGCCCGTGCCAGGTGGCTGGCGATCGATGCCTCGAGCCGGTCGCACAGAGCGTGGGATTCGCTCACGCTGGTCTCACCCGGCAGCAGCAGATGAAACTCAATGAAGCGCGTCGCACCCGCTTTGCGCGTGCGCAGGGCATGGAAACTCGCACCCGCAGGCAGCCCCGCCCGAATGAGTTCCTCGGCCTTGTGGATCTCCCGCCGCGACAGAGCCGCGTCCATCAGGCCGTCGATCGAACGGCGCAGCAAATCGATGCCAGTGATGACGATGTGCAGGCCGACGACGATCGCGATCAGCGGATCGAGTATCTGCCATCCAGGCAGGAACACGATGACCAGCAGCCCGCCCAACACGCCGGCCGAGGTCCACACGTCGGTCAGCAAGTGCTTGGCGTCCGCCTCGATGGTGACGCTGTCATGCTTCGCCGCGACCCTGAGCATGAGGCGGGCGGTGACGAAGTTCATCGCCGCCGCAAGCAGTCCGACGGTTATTCCCCAACCGAGGTTTTCCAGAGGCGCCGGGTGGAAAAAGCGGTTCCATCCGGCGTAGATGATGGAAGCGGCGGCAAACAGTATCAGCGTGCCTTCGACCCCGATGGAGAAATACTCGGCCTTGTCGTGGCCATAGGTATGGCGATCGTCCGCAGGCTGCTCGGCGATCGTGAGCGCCGTCAGGGCGACCAGGCCCGCGGCGAGATTGACCAGAGCCTCCAGCGCGTCCGACAGCAGGCTCACCGAACCCGTCAGGAAATACGCGCCGAACTTCAGGGCCAGCGTCGCGATCGACGTGGCGATCGAAAGCAGGGCCATTTTTCGCGTAGCTTTCATAGCCAGTCCAGTGTTTCCGTCCGCCAGTCGATGATCCGAACGAGATCAATTCCAGCGCTCGGGCCGACGCTGCCTCATTATGCCACTTGGGCGCGCCGCCGATGGAAC
>DAIRFM010000072.1:5342-7821 GCA_036795025.1 Burkholderiales bacterium
GCAACCATGAAAGCACCCCGCCCGAGATGATGAATCGTCCGCGGATCTTTCCTTGAGGTGTCGATCCACGCTTTCAGCACTTCGAGAATAAAGAAACAGTATTTGGCCACCAGCTTCGCGTCGACGACCTTGCATTCGAGAGACGCATAGCATTCGTCGATCAGCGGCGCCTTGACGCGCGAGGCGGCCGCCGGCGTGAGGCCGAAGGTCTTGAACTTGTCCAGCTTGCGCCCGGACGTGTTGCCGCAGCCCACCACCTGCGCCGCAAGCTCGACCGTCGGGATGTTGATCACGCATTCTTTGGTCGCCTTCAACACGCCGAAGCTATGGTTGCGGTTGCTGATCACGCAGCCCACGAGCGGCGGCTCGAATTCCATCATCGTGTGCCAGGACATGGTCATGATGTTCGCCCGGCCTTTTTGGGCGGTCGTGACCAACACCACCGGACCCGGCTCGAGCAAACCATAGACCCGAGACAAGGGAAAAGATTTTTTCGCCATCTTGGCACCCCCGCTTCTTTGGTTTTCAACGAATACGCTTATCTTCGGCAATGAATCCGGCGCAGCGCTTTGCCGATGCTGCAAGGATCAGTTTGGCGCCCGGATGGAAACACCGTTTGACAAAGCTCAAACGAAACGCTTTAATACTTCAACTATTCTTGTATAATCAACCAATGGAAAAAACAAGTGCCACCGCTGTTTTCGAGTCGCTCGCTTCCGGCATCCGGCTGGACGTATACCGTCTGCTGGTGCGCAAAGGCATGGAAGGGCTGGTCGCCGGCGAAATCGCCGGCGCGCTGGACATCCCATCGACCAATCTCTCCTTCCACCTCAAGGCCCTCACGCAGGCGCGCCTGGTGACGGTGGAGCAAGAGGGCCGATTCCAGCGTTACCGGGCCAATATGCCGCTGATGCTGGACTTGATCGGCTATCTCACCGCGGAGTGCTGCGCCGGGCATCCGGAGCAGTGCGTGGATGTGAGCGCCGCGTCGTCACGCCCTAAGCGCGTCGCCCAACCCGATTCATTCGACACCCGCAAGAAAGCGAAAGCATGAACGTGCTGTTTCTGTGTACCGGCAATTCCTGCCGCTCGATCCTGGGCGAAGCCACTTTCAATCATCTCGCGCCTGCGGGCTGGAAGGCCATGAGCGCCGGCAGCCAGCCGACCGGCCAGGTGCATCGGCGCTCGCTCGCCCTGCTCGCCCGCGAAGGCATCTCTACCAAAGGCCTGCACAGCAAGTCCTGGGACAATCTGCCCACAACGCCGGACATTGTTGTCACCGTCTGCGCCAGTGCCGCCGGCGAGACTTGCCCCGCTTATCTCGGGCCGGTGTTGCGCACCCACTGGGGCGTGGACGACCCGGCGCACGCCAGCGGCACTGATGCGGAAATCGACGCTGCGTTTGATAAGGCATACCGCACCCTGCGGACCCGCATCGAAGCGTTTCTGGCGCTGCCTCTGAACGAACTCAAGCACGACCGGGCGCGGTTGAAAGCCGAACTCGACCGCGTCGGCACGCTTTTGCCATAACCGCATTCAACTTTTTTTGGAGATCAAGCATGTCAACTATCCAGATTTTCGATCCTGCCCTGTGCTGCAACACCGGCGTCTGCGGTGTGGACGTGGACCAGCAGTTGATCAACTTTGCGGCAAACGTCGATTGGGCCAAGCAAAACGGGGCGCAAATCGAACGTTTCAATCTTGCCCAGCAACCGCTCGCTTTCGCCAGGAATGCGATCGTCAGCGCGTTTCTGCAACGCTCCGGCCAGGAGGCGCTGCCCCTGATCTTGGTGGATGGCGAAGTCGCGCTGGCGGGCCGCTATCCGGAGCGCGCCGAACTTGCCCGCTGGGCGAGCATCGCGAGCGCAACTCCAGCCAAAGCGGAAGCAAAGCCGGCAGGCGCTTGCTGCAGCGGCAGCCGGTGCTGCTGACGCGAATAGTTCCATGCAAGTCCTGATGCGGTTTCTCGATCAACCGCCTGCTTTTCTGTTCTTCACCGGCAAGGGCGGCGTCGGCAAGACCTCGCTCGCCTGTGCCACGGCCGTTCGCCTCGTCGATAAGGGCAAACGCGTGCTGCTGGTCAGCACCGACCCCGCCTCCAATGTCGGGCAGGTGTTCGGCGTCACTATCGGCAATGTGCTCACTCCGATCAAGGCAGTGCCAGGATTGGCTGCGTTGGAGATAGACCCGGAAGCCGCCGCCCAGCAGTACCGGGACCGGATCGTAGGTCCGGTGCGTGGCGTGCTCCCGGCCGCCGTGGTAAAGAGTATCGAAGAACAACTTTCCGGGGCCTGCACGACGGAAATCGTCGCGTTCGACGAATTTACCGGGCTACTCACCGATCCGGCGCTCGTCCACAATTACGACCATATCGTGTTCGACACCGCGCCGACGGGGCATACGATCCGCCTGCTGCAATTGCCCGGCGCATGGAGCGACTTTCTGGTCGAAGGCAAAGGCGATGCCTCGTGCTTGGGCC
>DAIRFM010000320.1:0-2762 GCA_036795025.1 Burkholderiales bacterium
TTGGCCCGCGCTTCCGCTTCCCTGCGCGCCTGCTCCTCGGCTTCGCGCCTGGCTTCTTTCTCGACCTCCTGGCGCTCGCGCCCCTCGAAGAACACCTCCAGCGCCTCGTGCCCCGCTTCCCCGGCTTCTTTGCGCGGGCGTGCCTCGGCCTCGATACGCGCCCGCTCTGCCGCGTCTCGTTTCGCGCGCGCTTCTGCCGCGGCCTTGGCCTTCTCCAGCGGCTCTGCTTTGGCTCGGGCTTCGGCCTCGGCTCGTGCCCGCGCGGCGGTCGCTGCTGCCGCGGCCTTCACCCTTGCTTCCGCTTCGTCTTTCGCCTTCCCGTCCACTTCTGCCTTGGCGCGCGCAGCCGCTTCGGCTGCGGCCTGGGCTTTCTGTCGGGCCGCCTCTTCAGCTTTCTTTTTCAGTGTGGATATCGTGGGAATCGCCACGGTGAAATCGAGGTCGATATCGACCTCGGCGGGGCTCTGCGGCGGCGCGGCGGTCTGCGGCTGCTTGAATTCGCGGATGAAGTCGTTTTTGACCAGCGCCTGCAGGGCTTCCTGCAACTTGGCCTCCGGCACCTTGCCAAGTTTGGCGTGCACCTCACCAAACGTGGCTTTGCCGTCGATCTCTTTGAGGAGGGTGCGCATGTCGCGCGACAGGACGCTGGTGTTCCCAGTCGCCTCCATCAGGCCTTTGGCGGTTTTGGTAAAGACTGTTCTGCGATCCATGCTGCCTCAGTGGCTGAACGCTACCCTTCCAAGCGACTGATTATAGGGAATCTGCAATCGACCCGATAGGCAATACTTCACGTCCGTGGCCGAAACCCCCGCAGGCGCGGCCCGCAGGGGATCAAGCCGAATCGGACCAGCCGCAAGCAAACACAGTGTCTTCGGCCGGGGTTAAGCCCGCATCCGGCGAACAGGAGGGGCGTGCCCGCTTGGGGACCTTCAGGCGCCCGGCGTTCCATATCCCCCGCCGCCGGGGGTCTCGATCACGAACACTTCGCCCGGCACCAATTCCGCCTTGTCCGCGCCGGCAAGCTGGAGCGTGCTGCCATCGGCGCGCTCGACCCAATTGCGCCCGACCTTGCCCGGCTCGCCGCCGGCCATGCCATAGGGAGGAATGCGGCGGTGCCCGGACAGGATCGCGGCCGTCATGGCCTCGAGAAAACGCACCCGCCGCACGGCGCCGTTGCCGCCGCGCCACTTGCCGTTGCCGCCCGAACCGCGGCGGATCCCGAAACTCTCCAGCATCACCGGAAAGCGCCATTCGAGCACCTCGGGGTCGGTGAGCCGCGTGTTGGTCATGTGCGTGTGGACGCAATCGGTGCCGTCGAAACCCTCGCCTGCGCCCGAGCCGCCGCAGATGGTCTCGTAATACTGGTATTCGGCGTTGCCGAAAGTGAAATTGTTCATCGTGCCCTGGGATGCACCCATCACGCCGAGCGCGCCGTAGAGGGCGTCCGTGATGCATTGCGAGGTCTCGACATTGCCCGCGACTACCGCTGCCGGGTAGCGCGGCCGCAGCATGCTGCCTTCGGGAATGACCACGTTGAGCGGCTTCAGGCAGCCCGCATTGAGCGGAATGTCGTCGTCCACCAGGGTGCGGAACACGTACAGCACCGCCGCCATGCATACGGCCGAGGGCGCGTTGAAATTGTTCGGCAACTGCGCCGAGGTGCCGGTGAAGTCGATGGTCGCGCTGCGGGCGGCGCGGTCGATGCTGATCTTGACGCGGATCAGGCCGCCCGAGTCCATCTCGTAGCTGAACTCGCCCGGTTTGAGCACATCGATCACGCGGCGCACCGCCTCCTCGGCATTGTCCTGCACGTGCCGCATATAGGCGTGCACCACGTCGAGGCCGAAATGCTCGACCATGCGGCGCAGTTCCTGCACGCCCTTCTCGTTGGCCGCGATCATGGCGCGCAGGTCGGCGAGATTCTGCTCGATGTTGCGCGCCGGGTATTTGCCCGAGCCGAGGAGCGCGACGGTTTCTTCCTCGCGCAGGCGCCCTTCCTCGACCAGCAGGAAGTTGTCGATCAGCACGCCCTCCTCTTCCACCACCTTGCTGTCGGGCGGCATCGAACCGGGGGTGATACCGCCGACGTCGGCATGATGGCCGCGCGAGCCGACGTAAAAGAGTATTTTGCCGCCGGCGTCATCGAACACCGGCGTGATCACGGTGATGTCGGGCAGGTGCGTGCCGCCGTTGTAGGGCGCGTTGAGCATGTAGACATTGCCCGGTTTGATCCTGCCGGCGTTTTCGCGCATCACCGTCTTGATCGATTCGCCCATCGAGCCCAGATGCACCGGCAGGTGCGGCGCGTTGGCGATGAGCTGGCCCTGGGCGTCGAACAGCGCGCAGGAAAAGTCGAGCCGCTCCTTGATGTTGACCGAGTAGGCGGTGGCCTCCAGCCGCAGGCCCATCTGCTCCGCGATCGACATGAACAGGTTGTTGAACACCTCCAGCATCACCGGATCCACGGTGGTGCCGATGGCGGTGCGCACGGGACGCGCCTCGATGCGCTTGAGCACCAGATGTTCGAGCCGGGTCACCTCGGCCTGCCAGCCGGGCTCGACCACGGTGGTGGCATTGGCTTCGGCGATGATTGCCGGCCCTCTGAGTTTGTCGCCCGGTTGCAGAGCGTCGCGCAGGAATACCGGCGTGCGGTGGGACTTGCCGCCGGTGTGCATGTCCACTGTGGCCGCCGCTTGCGGCGCGGTGTCCGCCGCTTGCGACCCGGTGGTCGCCGCTTGCGGCGAGGCGCCGCGCCGCTGCGC